>JBBDNX010000350.1:0-5061 GCA_040877345.1 Pirellulales bacterium | reverse complement strand
CCGAGACGCCCGCGGCCGGGACGGCCGACATGCAGGCGGCCATTCGGCGAATTCAAGAGCTTGGCGGCACAATCGCGTACGACGCCGACAAGAATGTCGTCGGCGTGGACCTCTTCGAACGGAAAACGACGACCGACGACCTCAAGCTGTTTGCGGCTCTCGGGCACCTCCAGCGTCTCAAGCTGTGGGGCGCCACCATTGACGACTCCGGCCTGGCCCACCTGAAGCCGCTGAAAACGCTGCAGGATCTCACGCTTGAAAACACGCAACTCACCAGCGCCGGCCTGGAACACCTCGTGGGGCTGGAGGAACTCAAGTCCGTCAACCTCCGCCGGTCGACCAATTTGACGGACGCCGGCCTCGTCCACTTGCAGCAACTGCCGAAGCTGGAGCAGTTGCACCTCCTGTACAACAATATCGGCAATCCAGGCCTGGCCCACATCAAAGACATGACCCGGCTGCGGGTACTCGATTTGCGCGGCTGCCCCCGCATCTCGAACACCGGCATGGCCCACCTGAAGGGGCTGACCAATCTGGAGCGGCTCAAGCTGCTGAACCCGGCCGTCAGCGACGAAGGCCTGGCCCACTTGGCGGGTTTGACGCGTCTCAAAGGGATCGGGCTGGAAGACGTAGCCATTACCAACGAGGGCTTGGCGCATTTGAAGCATCTGACGGGCCTGGACGAGTTGCTCGTGATTCGATGCGCGGGGGTGACCGACGCCGGCCTGGTGAACCTGAAGGACTTCAGCAAGCTGAAGCGGCTGTCGCTGCGCGACATCCCGATCAGCGGCGCCGGGCTGGCCCATCTGAAAGGGCTCGTGAACCTGGAGATTCTGGACCTGAGCGAGACCCTGGTCAGCGACGCTGGGTTGGCCCAGTTGGCCGGATTCGGCAACCTGCGGCGGCTGAACCTGTGGCACACCCGCATCACGGACGCGGGCCTCGAGCACCTGGCCGGCCTCGACAAGCTCCAGTGGCTCAGCCTGCAGGACACGTTGATCGGCGACGAGGGGCTGGTGCACCTCAAGGAGCTGTCCGGCCTCCAGGAACTGGATCTCTCGCAAACGCGGGTGACCGATGCGGGGTTGGCGCACCTGCGCGGCCTGGCGAACTTGAGGGCGCTCGAGCTCAAGCAGTCGCGGGTGACCGCCGCCGGCGCCCAGCAGCTTCAGCAGGCCCTGCCCAAGGCCAAAATCGCGTCCTGACGGCTGTCAATGTACCGTGTTGGCTCTTTCCCGCTTTTGACCGTAGAATTGACAGGTGGGTGCGAGGAAAGGGCGCGGCATGGCTACCGACATCGAAAAGCTGATCGAAGAAGTGCGTGGGCTCCCTCCCGAGGAGCAACGGCGCATCCGGACGGTACTCGACGAGGAACTGTCATCCCCCTCGTTGGGGCAGCAATCGCCCAAGGAAGAGCTGCATCGGCGCCTGATTCAATCTGGGCTGCTTAAGGAAGTGAAGCCGCCGATAACGGACCTCGAGCCGTACAAGAACCGACAACCTTTCAAGATCGAGGGGAAGCCGCTTTCGGAAACCGTCATCGAGGAGCGGCGCTAGGTGGCGTCATTCTTTCTCGAGAACCCGAACACGCATCCATAGCGAGCGCGGGGCCGGATTGGACATCACAATCTGTGACATCCAATTGTGGCAGGATTGTCCACTGCTGGATACGGCCTTTTCTGGCCATCGCTCTACGCTAGGCCAGAATCGCCCGCACCACTTTGCCGGCCACGTCGGTGAGGCGGAAGTCGCGGCCCTGGAAACGATACGTGAGCCGCGTGTGGTCGATGCCTAACTGGTGCAAGATCGTGGCGTGCAGGTCGTTCACGTGCATCGGGTTGTCTACGGCGTGATAACCCAACTCGTCCGTGCCGCCATAGCTCGTGCCGCCCTGGATGCCGCCGCCGGACAGCCACATCGAAAAACCCTTGATGTGATGGTCGCGGCCGTTCCCCTGGGCCATCGGCGTGCGGCCGAACTCGCCCCCATAGACGATCAAGGTCTCGTCGAGCATCCCCCGCTGCTTGAGGTCGGTGATCAAGGCCGCCGCCCCCTGGTCGACCTCGGCGGCGGTGCCGGCCACGTGCTCCTTGACCGCGCCATGGTGGTCCCAGTCGCGGTGATAGAGCTGAATGAACCGCACGCCCCGCTCCGCCAGCCGCCGGGCCAACAGACAGTTGGCGCCGAACGAACCGTCGGCCCCTTGGCTGCCGTAGAGGTCGAGGATGTGCGGCGGCTCGTCGGAGACGTCCATCAAGCCCGGCACGCTGGCCTGCATCTTGAAAGCCATTTCGTACTGGCTGATCCGCGTGGCGATCTCCGGGTCGTCGACCACCTCGGCATGCGCCTCGTTCAGCGACTCGACCGCATCGACCACGTCGCGCTGGCGCTGGGCGCTCACGCCGTGGGGGTTGCCCAGGTACAAGACGGCGTCCCCTTCGATCGGAACTCGACGCCCTGGAAACGGCTCGGCAAAAAGCCGCTGTGCCACATGCGGGCGGCGATCGGCTGGGCCTGCCCGAACTTGCCCAGCGACGTCAGCACCACGAAGCCGGGCAGGTTCTCGGTGTCGCTCCCCAGGCCATACAACAGCCACGAGCCGATCGAGGGCCGGCCCGAGATCGTCGTGCCGGTGTTCATGAAGGTGTGGGCCGGGTCGTGGTTGATCGCCTCGGTGTGCAGCGACCGCACGATGCACATCTCGTCGGCCACGCCGCCCAGGCGGGGGAAGACGGTCGAGATTTCCTGCCCCGATTTACCGTACCTGGCAAACGCGTGCTGCGGCGCCAGGCAAGTCAGCTTGGCGCCCTGGAGCTGCGCGATCGGCTGACCCTTGGTGACCGACTCGGGCATCGGCTCGCCGTTCATCTCGGCCAGCTTGGGCTTGTAGTCGAACGTTTCCAGGTGCGACGGCCCGCCCGCCATGTAAAGATAAATCACCCGCTTGGCCTGCGGAGCCAAGTGCAGCGGATCGACCACGCCGCGCCAGGCATCGCCCGATGCCGCCGTCTCACCGGCCGCGCCCAGCACGCGCCGGTCGACCAGCGAGGCCAGCGCCAGCGATCCCAGCCCGGCAGCGGCCCGCCCCAGAAACGCCCGCCGCTTAAGCAGTTCTTCCAGCTTGCCGCGATTCATGCCGTACGAATTGAACATGATGACCCTCAATAGCGGGTAATGGTCTCGTGCAGGTTCAGGATGGCCCGGGCCACCGACGTCCAGGCCGCCAGCTCCGGCGCGTCGAGGTCCTTGGGCACCGGCCACTCGCCGACCGCAACCAGTTTTTCGGCCGCCGCCCGGTCGTCGGCGTACTGACGCTGGTGCTCTTGATACAGCCGTTCGAGCACCGCCAACTCAGCCGGCCGAACTTCGCGTGCCAGGGCTCGCCGCACCGCCCAGGCGACGCGGTCGGCCGTGTTCGAACCGCCAGAGCGGATGATGTGCTCGGCGAACACGCGGGCCGCCTCGACATAGGTCGGGTCGTTCAACAGCACCAACGCTTGCAGCGGCGTGTTCGACCGGTTCCGGTCGGCGGTACACTCCTCGCGGCTGGGCGCGTCGAAGGCCAGCAGGCTGGGGTGCAAAAACGTGCGGCACCAGTAGGTGTACAAACCGCGGCGATAGAGCTCCGCGCCATGGCCCGGCTCGTATTCGCGCACCGGAAAGTTCAGGTGGCCCCAGTATCCAGCCGGCTGGTACGGCTTGACGCTCGGCCCGCCGACGGCCGGCACCAACAGGCCGCTGATGGCCAGCGCGTTGTCGCGCACCTGCTCGGCGTCGAGCCGGAACCGCGACTGCCGCGCCAGGTACAGGTTGTACGGATCGCGCTGACGAACCTCGGCCGACGCCGCCGAAGTTTGCCGGTAGGTGTTCGACATCACGATCAGCTTGACCATCTGCTTGACGTCCCAGCCGCCGTCGGCGAACTCGGCGGCCAGCCAATCCAACAGCTCCAGATGCGTCGGCCAGGTGCCCTGGGCCCCGAGATCGTCCAGCGGCATGGCCAGCCCTCGGCCGAAGGCGAGCTTCCACAGCCGGTTGACGAAGACCCGCGCCGTGAGTGGGTTGCCGCGAGAGACCAGCCAGCCGGCCAGGTCGAGCCGGTTCGCGCGCCGCCCCTCGGCTTCCAGCGGCTTCAAGAACGCCGGCACGGCCGGAGTCACAATCTCGCCCGACTCATCCAGCCAGTTCCCCCGCGGCAGAATCCGCACCACCCGTGGCTCGACCGACATCGAAACCAGCGTCCGCGGGATCATGGCGTCCAGCTCGGCCCGGCTCTTCTCCACCTCCGCGACCTGGGCGCGCACCGGATCGAGCAGCGGGGCAATGCCGCGGTGATAGCTGGCCAGTTGGGCGGCCTGCTCTTCGCTGCGCTGATCGACCGGCGTGGCAAGGTTGCGCGCCGCGTCGATGGGCAGGCCCGACTGTTGGGCGCCGAAGTAAAAAGCAGACTCGCCGCCGCCATTGACCACCTTGATCAACAGGCGGTTGTCGCCTTCGGCGAGATTGACCACCACCTTTTCCTGGGCGGGGGCAGCGGCGCGGGCCACCCGGCGGGCAAACATTTCCTGACCGTTGACCCAGACCTTGAGACTGTCGTCGCTGCCCAACGACAACTCCACCTGCATCGGGCGGCTGGCCAGCACCGTTCGATAGAGATAAGTCGCCGCGTTGTTGCCCGACAGCTTATGGACCTGGCCGTCCGCCCAATCGGGCTGGGGCGTCCATTTGAGCTTGCCCTCGCGGTACGTCTGAGCAAGGTCGACCGCGGTTTCCGGCTCGTAGGCCGTGTCGAACGCTTCGTCCAGGCTCCCCGCCATGAAGGGCCCAACCGCGTGCCAAGCCGTGAGCGTCGGAAGCCGGCCGATCTTTTCCAATGCACCGGCCTCCCAGGCGGCCTGGGCCGAATCGAGCTGGGGCGTCTGGGTGTTGAGCGTGCTCTTGAGCGCGGCCAGCTCATCGTCGAGCTGTTTCAGCTCGGCAGCCTGGTGAGGGGCCGGCACGGGAACCGGCGGGCCGGGTAGCGCGACCGCCTGTTCCTGCACGTCGGCAAAGAAGGCCGCG
>JBBDNX010000349.1:1972-4477 GCA_040877345.1 Pirellulales bacterium | reverse complement strand
GGAATAGCTCCAGCGGGGCCGGATGCCCCTGGCGCCTGGCCACTTCGTAACGGTGGCGGGCACCCTCATCGATGGA
The DNA here is from genome assembly GCA_040877345.1 of Pirellulales bacterium. Classification (GTDB taxonomy): domain Bacteria; phylum Planctomycetota; class Planctomycetia; order Pirellulales; family JAICIG01; genus JBBDNX01. Next base: position 4,401 of record JBBDNX010000349.1, on the reverse strand, counting down.
GGGAGGGACGGTCGTCTCGCTGGGCATGGCCGCCTCCCGGTATTTGGGCACGTCGCTTATCCTGTGATTACAATAATGCGGGCGAAACGGCACGGCTACCCCTGGGAGGTTTATCCATGCTTCAGCGGCTCGTGTTCCTGGCGGTCCTGGTCTCCCTTGGGTTTGTCGGGTTTGCCCTCCACGCGCGCGGAGAAGGCAAGCCGGCCGGCAGGCCGGTCTCAGGCCTCGACAAGCGCGTGCCGTGGACGACCTCCAAGGTGCGGGGCATGCCCGATCCGCCCAGCCCGTACAAGACCGAGGTCGCCTTTCCACGATTGCAGTTCGACGAACCGCTGGACATCGTCGGCGCCCCGGGCGGCGAGCGGCTGTTCGTCGTCGAGCGATTCGGAAAAGTGTTCTCGTTCGATAACGACCCCAACACGGACCGGGCCGACCTGCTTCTGGACCTGAACCAGGTCCTCGGCCGCACGGAGCCGAAGACCGTCGTCGCCTATGGCTTTACCGTACATCCCCAGGTCGCGGAAAACGGCTTCGTCTATGTTACCTACGTCATCGACACGCTGAAGGAGCTGCCTGAGGGGACGAGGGTGTCGCGGTTCAAGCTTCTGCCCGGCGAGCCGCCGCGGTGCGACCCGCAAAGCGAACAGATCCTCATCACATGGCCGTGCGGAGGACACAACGGCGGCTGCCTCGCCTTCGGACCCGACGGGTGCCTGTACATCGCCACGGGCGACTCCAGCGGGATCGCCGACCAGTATCTCACCGGCCAGGACATGGGCAGCCTGGCTGGAAAGATCCTCCGCATCGACGTCGACCAGCCCGAACCGGGCAAACCGTATAGCATCCCGGCCGACAACCCGTTTGCCGGCGCCGAGGGCGCCCGCCCGGAGATCTGGGCCTACGGGCTGCGGCAGCCGTGGAAGATCAGCTTCGACCGCGCCACCGGCGACCTCTGGACCGGCAACGTCGGCCAGGACCTTTGGGAGCAGATCTACCTCATCGAACGGGGCGGCAACTACGGCTGGAGCGTCATGGAAGGCAGCCACCCATTCCGCCCCGAACGCAGCCGCGGCCCAACGCCCATCCTGATGCCGATCGTCGAGCACGACCATGCCAACTTCCGCTCGATCACGGGCGGCTTTGTCTATCATGGCCGACGGCTCGAGGACTTGGCCGGCTCGTACATCTATGGCGACTACGACACGGGCCGCATCTGGATGCTGCGCTACGATCGGGACACGCAGGCAGTCACCGAGCACCGGGAGCTGGTCGATTCCAGCTTGCGCCTTGTCGGGTTCGCGGAGGATTCCGCGGGGGAATTGCACCTCCTGGATCACGTGAGCGGCCGCATCAGCCGGCTGGTGCCGAACCCCGCGGCGAACAGTGCCCAGGACTTCCCGCGGCGGCTGAGTGAAACGGGCTTGTTCGAATCGACGAAGAGCCTGCTGCCGGCGGCCGGGGTGATCCCCTACTCGGTGATCGCGCCTCAATGGTGCGACGGCGCCGAGAAGGAGCGGTTGCTTGGCTTGCCGGGCGAATCGCGGATCGAGTTCGAGGCAATCACGTATCCGCAGCCCGCCCCCGGCGCGCCGGCCGGCTGGAAATTCCCCGACGGCACCGTGATCGCCGAAACGCTCTTTCTCGAAATGGAGGCGGGCAACCCGGCCAGCCGCCGGCGCCTCGAGACGCGCATCTTGCACCACGAAAGGCTGCTGGGCAGCGAGGAAGTGGGCGATCAGTACTGGCAAGGCTACACCTACGTCTGGGACGACCAGCAAACCGACGCCGTTCTGCTGGAAGACCCACAGGGCCTCGACCGGACCTTCACCATCCGCGATCCCAAAGCCGCCGGCGGCCAGCGCCGGCAGACGTGGCACTTTCCCAGCCGGACCGAGTGTACGGCCTGCCATAACATGGCGGCCAAGTACTCGCTGGGAGTGCAGACACTGCAGATGAACAAGGACCACGACTACGGCGGGCTGGCCGCCAACCAATTGAGCACCTTGGACCACGTCGGCTTCTTCGCACAACCATTGCCGGCCCCGCCCGAGGACTTGCCGCGGTTGGCCGACTACCGCGATGCTTCGCAGGACATCGACCTGAGGGCCAGGGCTTACTTGCACGCGAACTGCTCGCACTGCCACCGCAAGTGGGGCGGCGGCAACGCCGAGTTTCAACTGCTGGCCACTCTGGAGCTGGGCGAAACCGGAACGGTAGGCGTCCGTCCGGGACAGGGCAACTTCAACGTCCCGCAGGCCCGAATCGTCGCGGGCCGCGATCCTTATCGTTCGATCCTGTTGTACCGCACGGCCAAGCTCGGTCCGGGAAGGATGCCCCGAATCGGTTCGAACGTCGTCGATGAAGCCGGAGTCGAGATGCTCCACGACTGGATCGCGCAACTGCCCGGCGCGGGAGTCGTGGCCGCCGCC
>JBBDNX010000349.1:0-1962 GCA_040877345.1 Pirellulales bacterium | reverse complement strand
GTCGGACGAGGTGGCCGAGGCGGTGCAAACGCTCCGTTCGAGCGAAAGTGCCTCCAACGGCCGGCTGGACGGGCCGATCGACCAGCTCCTGTCTTCGCCCAGTGCGGCCTTGCAGCTCATGCGGGCCGTGGCCGACGAGGATTTTTCGCCCGGCGTGCGCGAGGTGGTGCTGGCCCGCGCCGCCAAGTCGCCCACGGCCGACGTGCGCGACTTGTTCGAGCGGTTTTTGCCTGAAGAGCAGCGGGTGCAACGGCTGGGCAGCGTCGTCAAGCCGGAGGAGCTCCTGAACATGCCGGGCGACGCCGAGCGAGGCCGCAAGCTGTTCTTCGAAGCGTCGGGTGTGCAGTGCCGCAACTGCCATCGCATCGGAGGCGTGGGGACCGAAGTCGGTCCGGACCTCGACCAGATCGGCAAGAAGTACGATCGGCCGCAGATCCTCGACAACATCCTCAGCCCTTCGAACCGGATCGAACAGAAGTACTTGACCTACGTGGTCGAGACGAAAGAGGGCCAGGTACACACGGGGCTGCTGGTGGCCCAGGACGGGGAGAAGGTGGTGCTGAAGGACGCGGAGAACAAGCTGATCGTGGTGCCGGCGGCGGACGTCGAGCTGATGGTTCCGCAGCAGAAGTCGCTGATGCCCGACCTGCTGCTGCGCGACCTGACGGCCGAGCAGGTGGCCGACCTGATGGCGTTGCTCAGCTCGTTGAAGTAGGCACGGGCGGTCATTGGTCATTGGTCATTGGTCGTTGGTCGTTGGTCATCCGGCGGGTGCCGGCGGTCCGCTGCGTGCGGGACCATGGGGACTATTGGCAATTGAGTTGTTCAGCACTTTTCGACGCTTTATTCCGAACAATCCGGAACTTGGGGAAGCTGGAGTCACTGGGAAGCAAAGGCGACGCGACGGACGAGGAAGATTCACCACGGAGTTACGGAGAACACGGAGACGCCACGAAGCGGAACGGGGGGACATGGGGACACGGCGACACGGCGATGACGGACCGACGGACGGACGGACCTCACGCAAAGGCGCGAAGGCGCAAAGAGGGAACGGACGGACGCCTGGGCGACGGCGCACGCTCGTCTGACTTCTGACATTCTGAATCCCGACCTCTGGCTTGAGTTGTCGCACTGTCCGCTAATCCACTCTCCACGAACCACCGGCCACTACTGCTTATACCGCAGGCGGTGGGCGGATGTCAAGGGGGGTGGTCGGAATTATGTATGAAATTGTGGATGGGATGACGGACGCTACGAACGCGAGCCACAAAGGGCACGAGGGACACGAAGACGAAGGAACGGGTGGCCACTGAGGCCAGAGATCTGAAGTCAGAGGTCGGATGGTCCGGAGGACCGAGCGGGCGAGACGACCCTCGTCGTCTCGCCCTGCAAGTCAAAACGTCCGGTTCTGCCCGCCTCTGGAGGACCAAATTGTCGCCCTTGCGCTTCCGGCCGCCGCCCGCCGCCAGAGGGCGGAAGGGCGTCACGCTTTCCCCTTTCCCGCTTCTCGCGGTACGCTACTGGCTGTACGCTGTGCCGGGTGGGTCTGCAAGGAGAGCGTGTTTGAAGCGTCCCCCCGGTGCCAAGAATGACCCCCGGCCTGTCGCCGCTGGTAAAAGGGAGCAACTTGACTGGGAGCGCACGCGCGTCAAAGCGCGGAGGTTGTTTGATGGTTGAGGTCATCGTGCTCCCGATTCTGCCTCCCGCGCGGAGGCGAAGCAGACGATGAGCACGACTTTCGCATGAGCAAGGCGCGCAAAAAGAGCGAGAGCCGCGGCCTGCCCGAACCGGCGGCCGGCCAGGTGCCCTCGCGGACGGACTTCGATGTCGTGCTGGGGCTGATTTACGCCGCGCGGTCACGGGCTGTCGCTGCGGTCAACACGGCCTTGATCGAGCTCTACTGGACCATCGGCGAGCATATCAGCCAAAGGGTTTCGGCTGACGGTTGGGGCAAGGGGACCG
>JBBDNX010000348.1:0-4531 GCA_040877345.1 Pirellulales bacterium | reverse complement strand
AGGCAGCCGTTTTTTGAGGTCGAAATCTTAAGAGGGCTTGATACGCAGCTCGGGGGAAAAAAGGGGCTTCCCTGCCTGAAATCGTTAAGAGATCACCCACAGATTCTGCTGAGGAGGCAAAAACAGAGAAAGTGATGGTGATGAAGACCAATGCGAAGACCAGCATCCGAGCCAGGGCCAAGCGGGCGCTTCAGGCAGCGCGCGATCTCAAAAAATCGGAGGCGGATTGGGTTCAGGCGCACAATGCGCTGTATGGCATCGGCGGCAAGTTCGGCCAGCTATTCCCAACGCAGTCCGACCGCACCGCGTTTCTGAAGACTCCTGAAGCGGCCGAAGTCGCGGCGATTCTGGAAAGCTTGCCGGTGCCGGCCGCCGTGCCGGCCGCCGTGAAGGCGCGCGACGAAGTGAACGGCAAGATCTTGGTGCGCGTGCCGCGAACGATCCACGCCTCGTTGTTGGCGGAGGCGGAGGCGGAGGGAATCAGCCTGAATCAGTTGATCCTCTCAAAGCTCTGCGTGCAACTGCGAGCCGCCGTCTGAGCCAAGCGGGCGCTCCTGGGATGTTGCGCCGGGCAAGTTTGACCCCTGCGCCCGGAGTGGTTATCGTGCTCGCTTCGCTGCAACCCAATTGCTTTTGATAGCCTGGTCCTCCCATGATTGTTTCCTGGAATTGGCTCAAGGACTACGTGGCCTTGGACGTGCCGGTCGCCGAGCTCGAGCGGCGGCTGATGATGGCCGGCCTCAACCACGAGAGCACCAAGCCGGTCGGCGACGACCTGGCCATCGACCTGGAAGTCACCAGCAACCGGCCCGATTGCCTGGGACACCTGGGCATCGCCCGCGAGGCGGCCGTGCTGTTCGGCCAGCCGCTGCGGCTGCCCCCCGCCGATCCTCGCCAGGGCGCCGCCCAGGCCGCCGAGCTGGCCCGCGTGCGCCTGGAGTGCCCCGAACTGTGCTACCGCTACACGGCCCGCGTCGTGCGGGGCGTGAAGATCGCTCCCAGCCCGGCGTGGCTCGTCAAGCGGCTGGCGACCATCGGCATCCCGGCCATCAACAACGTGGTCGACGTCACCAACTACGTCTTGATGGAGTGTGGCCAGCCGCTGCACGCCTTCGACCTGGCCCGGCTGGCCGGCCGCGAGATCGTGGTCCGCGAGGCCCGCGCCGGCGAGACCTTCCTGGCCATCGACCACAAGACGTACACGTTGGCCGCCCGCATGTGCGTTATCGCCGACCGCGATCGCCCCGTGGCACTGGGCGGCGTGATGGGGGGCGCCGATACCGAGGTAAGTCATACTACTCGCGACGTTTTGTTGGAGTGCGCCGAGTTCGACCCGCTGTCGATCCGCACGACCGCCCGCGCGCTGAACTTGCACAGCGCCTCGTCGTACCGCTTCGAGCGCGGCCTGGACCCGCAGGGGGTCGATTGGGCCAGCCGCCGCGCGTGCCAACTGATCCTGGAACTGGCCGGGGGCGAGCTGGCCGCCGGCGTGATCGACGTGGGACGTGCCGCCCCCCAGCGCCCGCCGATTACGTTGCGGCTGAGCCAGTTGCCCCGCATCCTGGGGATCGATATCGACGCCGGCCGGGTCCGCGACATCCTGGTGGCGCTGGGCAATCGGCTGGTCAGGGCCGACAAGAACCAGATCGAGGTCGTGCCGCCCGGTTGGCGGCGCGACCTGTCGCGCGAGATCGACCTGGTCGAGGAGGTGGCACGCATCCACGGCTACGACGAGATCCCAGAGGACGTCAGCGTGCCCATGGCCACTTCGGCCCGCAGCCCGCAGGATCGGGTGCTCTCGCGCATCCGGCACGTGTTGACGGCCGCGGGCTACGACGAGGCCCTCACGCTCAGCGCGGTCGAGGAGGACTGGTCGGCGGCCTTCAGCCCCTGGACGAGCGCCGAGCCGCTCGTGTCGCCGACTCCGATTTTGCGCCGCTGCGACCGGATGCGCCGCAGCCTGGCGCCGAGTCTGCTTGGCGCCCGCCGCACCAACGAAACGCTGTCCAATCCGCTGATCGAACTGTTCGAGATCGCCCGCGTCTACTTGCCGCGGCCGGGCTCGCTGCCCGACGAGCCGCTCATGCTGGCGCTGACCAGCGGAGGCGACTTTTACGCGGTCAAGGGGACGCTCGAAGCCCTCTTGGCCGATCTGAACCCGGCGCTGGAGCTGGGGGTCCGCGACGCTACGCTGGATCTTCTGGCCGAAGGCCGAAGCTGCGAGCTCGTGTTGGATGGGGAAGTATTCGGTTACCTGGGCGAGGTTTCGGCGGGGGGGCTGAAGCGATTCGACCTGCGTGGGCCCGCGACCGTGGCGGAGATCAAGCTGGCGGGCCTGGTCGAGCGGGCGGACCTGGTGCCCCTTTACCGCGAACCGCCGGCGTTTCCGGCCACCGCGCGCGACATCAACCTGGAGATGGCCGAGGGCGTACGCTGGGCGGAGATTGCCGCCGAAGTCCGCACGAGCGGCGGAGAGCACCTGGAGGGGCTGGAGTTCAAGGAGATCTACCGCAACGACGAGTTGCGCCGCGGCGGCATGAAGCGCGTGTTGTTCGCGATTACGCTGCGATCGCGCCAGGGCACCTTGACCAGTCCGCAGGCCGACGCCATCCGCGACCAGATCGTCGCCTCCTGCCGCGCCCGCTTCGGCGCCGCGCTCGTCGCCTGACGCCGGCCATGCTTGGCTCGCTGCGATTGCGCCGCATTTCCTTCATTCCCTGCCGCGGCACTACGGCGACCAGCCGGGCAGGGGGGCCGAATGGATCTCCGGCGCGATACCGCCTTGCAAGGCTTCTATCCGGCGGCGGGCTTCGAGCACTTCGGCCTCGCCCGCGTGAACCCGGATCTCGATCTCGAAGACGCGCGATTCGCCAGGCGCCAGCACGAGCACTCGGCCTTGCGCCTTCTCGAACGACTTGACGTTGGGAAAGTTGATCGCCGGCTCCAGGCCGGTGCAGTAGCCGTCGGACCTGGGCTGCGGGTTCTTCCAGACGATGAACCTGGGGAGCTGTTTGCAATTGAAGGCCAGGCTGGCGCCGCGGGCTTGCCGCGGATCGGTCAACAGCGCGGCCGTGTTTCCCGCACGGTCGGCCGCCAGCTCGAAGTAGAGGACCGTTTCCGCCACACCCGGTTGCTCGGCCTCGTACGTTTGCCAGTCGGCCACGCCGCGGGCGCTTCCGGCGTCGCGGGGCGCGAGCCTCCGCACCGGCAGGTAGACCTTGGATCCGGGCTGGGCCAGCGGCGGACCCATGTTGATGTGATAGAGCAACTCCAGATCGGCCGGCACGCTCGACAGGTTGGTCACCTGGTCGGTGATCCACAACCGAGGCTCGCCGATGCGGGTGCGCACGGTCGAGGTCAGCCGCAGGTTGTTGCCGAACAGCCGCGCCTCGTCGACCGCGCCGGTCACCGCGATTCGCCCGTCAGCTTCCACCGCCACCTCCAGGCGGTGCGCCGGCAGGTTGGCGATCCGCCCGTGCAGCGTGTGCTTCAGGCGGCCCGCATCGTCCCATTCGGGCGGGCCGTTGTACTCCAGCCCGCAGCGGCACAGAAACTCGTCGAACCCGGTCAGCCAGCCGATGCCGCTGGCCGCGTCGGTCGGCACGTACCGCGGGTTCACAGGGCCTTTCACCGGCGAGGGCCATCCCAGCTCGACGTCGCCCCGCCAGACGCGCCACAAGCCCATTCCGCGATCGGGCAGGACCACGAACTTCAGCCCGCCATGCTCGACCTCGACAATCCCCACGCCGTCCCGCAGGCCGCCCCGCAATGTCCGCTTTGTCACGCGGGCGGCCCCGGAGCTGTCGCCCAGCTCGCCGGCGGAGGCTTGCCAGTCGTCCAGATGGATGTCGCGGTCCACGTCGGTGAGGACCCAGTTTTTGGGGGACATCGCGGCAAGCTCCTCGGCTGGGCAGTTCGGCGATTTGTGCAGCTTGCGGACGGCGGCCCGCCCCGCGCGGCGCTCTGCCGCCGGACACGCCCTGTTGTATGTTCCCGGACCGATCAATTCCAGGCGACGAACTGCTTGCCAGCCGCTTTTCGAGCGAATACAACAAGCGTTCGGTCCAGTCCCGCGGCCCTCAAGGCCGAATTCCCGTTGGGGTATCGAAAGCGAGCATGGTTACGTCCACCCCCTTGAGCAAGGACAACGTCGGCAAGGCTTTGGAGCGCGCCCTGGACGCCGGCGAGGGGCTGCTGCGGTTGACTCCCACCTGGGTGCCCCGCAGCTTTTTGCACCCCGGCAAGCGGATCAAGCTGGCGCCGTCCGACTGGTACGCCTACGGCGCGCACCGGGGCGGCATCGACGAACGCTGGTTCGGCAGCACCACCGAGGCGGCCAACGAAAACCGCACGCCCGACGAGGGGCTGAGCTACGTCAGCTTCGAAGGGCAGCGTTTTACGCTCCGCGACGCCGTGGCGGAGGCCGGCAAGCGGCTGATCGGGGCCAAGATGTTCGACAAGTACACTCGCTGGCCGGTGTACTCGAAGTTCTTCGACAACATGGGGCCGATCCCGCACCACATGCACCAGG
>JBBDNX010000347.1:0-4535 GCA_040877345.1 Pirellulales bacterium | reverse complement strand
CCCTTGGTCACCTTGATGTTGGTCTGCGTGTCCGAACCTTTGAAGACCATCACCTCCTGCTCGCGTTCCAGAATCAGCGTGCCCTGGGTGCCCATCACGATCTCGCCGTAGCCGCCGAATCCGTTGCCGTTGATCGACGAGTAGGTGACGACGATCTTCTTGTTCGGGTCGTCCTGGTAGCCGGGGCCGGGATATTCGTACATGCAGTACACGTGGTCATCCGCTTCTCGGTTGAGCGGGTAGAGGTGCCTCCCGCCCACGGCCGAGACCGTCAGCGGCAATGCCTTCTGGCCGTCGTCGCGGATCGCCGTGCAGAAGATGCCGGCCGCGTCGAGCTGGTGGCTGCCCAGCTCGGCCATCAGGCCCCCGCCGGTCCGGTTCCAAAGCCGCCAGCGAATCAGCTCCTCCAGCGGCGTGCACTGGTACGTGTTCGACCCTTCGCTGAGCGTCTTTTCCTGGTAGCCGTACCGGGCGGCGTCGACGCCTTCGTCCATCAGCCGCTGCCGGATCTCGGCGATCTTCCCGCTCACTGCCTCGCGGCGGGCGTTGTCCTTGGCCTCGGCCAGTTTCTTCTCGAACTCGGCCAACTCCTTTTTCAGCGTCTCGTCGGGCAGCGGCTGGTACCAGCTATCCGCCGTGCGGTGCCACTGGGCGCGGATGTGGTGCAAATCGCCCAGCAGGCCTCGCTTGATCGTATCGACCGCGTTGTCGTACAGGATGTTGTAGTGCCGCTGGTGTCCGGTCGCCAGCAGCTTCTTCGTCTGCCTCGACACGCGGGCCATGTTCTTGCACTGGGCGACGCTGTAGCCCATCAGCTTCTCGGTCAGCACGTGCTTGCCGGCCCGCATCGCCTCGATGGCCACCGTGTCGTGCAGGTGCAACGGCAGGGCGATCACCACGGCCTCCACGGCCGGGTCGTTGATCAGGTCGTGGTAGTCCTGGTCGTAGACCTTGACGTGCTTGCGGGCCTCGTCCTCGCTCGACCAGCCGCGCTTGGCCATCAGCCCCGGCCGCGGCCCGAGGGCTCCCACGTCGCCGTGGAATGTCCGGTGGATGTTGTAGGGCCGGATGTCGGCGATGGCCACGATCTCGACGTACTCGGGCGTGTGGGCCCCGATCAGCACGCCCCCTTCATCGCCGCTGCCGATCAGGCCGATCCGCACCGGATCGCCCCCCAGCTTGCCGTATCCGAAGTAAAACGATCCCAGCCCGGCGCCCGAAACGACCCCGGCCGCGATGCTCCCCTGCAGGAACTCGCGCCGCGTCAATTCATCGCCGATGGCCGCATGGAAGTTGGCCTTGCCCACGGCTTTTTGTTCTGCGGTCAGGTGCATGGCGGTTGCCTCTCGAAAAATCTGCCTCTCGAAAAATCTGCCTGTTCATCCCGGCCGTTTCAGCCCGCGCTGCTGTCTCTTCCTAGCTATTGTCTCTTGCTGAAAACCGGCCGGACGAGCAGGTGATGAATAAAGTAGTCGAGTCCTCCCCAGCGGCCCACCCGCGTGGTGGCCAGGGCGAACAGGGCCATCATTTCCACGAACTCCTTGGTAACGATCAGGCTGCGGCCGGTCGAGGCGGGCGGCGGCGGATACAAGCCCGGCCAGTCGGGCTGCGCCAGCACGATCGACAGCAGGAACAGGCCGCCCCCGAAGGCGGCCAGCCGCGTGAACAGGCCGGCGATCAGGCAGGCGCCGATGGCGATGTTGCTGTAGGTGACCAGCATGTCCATCTTTTCGATCTGCCGGACCGGCTCCACCGGCGGCGACTTTTCGCGCTGCGCGCCGACGAGCAGCGCGTCCAGGTCGCGTTGGAACAGTCCGTAGATGCGCTCCAGCTCCGCCAGCCATGTCCTGGCTTGGGCCTTCAGCTCCGCCTTCTTGGCCCACAACCGCTCCTGCACATACGGCATGCCCGGCGCGACCGCCGTTTCGCCCGCCTTGCCGGCTTCTTTCTCGGCCTTGACCTCTTGCCCGCCCCCTTTTCCCGCCGCCTGCCTGGCCCGGTCCAGCCGCTCCAGCTCGTACAGGTACTCTTCGATCTCTTCCCTGTTCTCGTCCAGGTAGCTTGTGGTCTGCGTCTTGTGCGCCTCGAGCACGGCCGTGGCCGAGGCGATTTGTTCGTCACTGGGCCGGTAGTGCTCCTTGAACTTCTCGAAGTACCGTTCCAGCCGCTCGGTGTGCTGCCCCCACCTGGCCGGATCGAGCCGCTCTCGCCCATCCTCATCGGGAACGAGCTTCAGGAACCTGTCGGCCAGCGGTCCCTTCGCCTGGCTCAGGAACCCTTCGGACGAGAACTCCGGGTGCTCGAGCTTCCAGAGCCCGGCATACAGAAAATGCCAGCCGATGGTGATCCGCAGCAGGACCAGCATCATCACCGCCGGCAGACCAAGTTGAAATGGATGTCGGCTCAGAGATCCCCCTCCCGCCTGCCGCCAGTGTGCCGGCGGTTGGCCACTGCCGGCCGATAACCCTCGAAGGCCGTAGGCCTTTTATTCTAATCGTTTTGCTCCCCTCCACCACCACCTTTTTCGGCGAAGGCGGCCGCACGTTTCCAGCGGATCGCGGCAGCGAACCCCTACCGGCCCATGGGCGATTCTGCTCACCGCCGCCTGGTTTTGCGACCGGCGAGAAGACGCAGTGTACTTGGAGGCTGGGTGCGGCGGGGTAGTCGCCGTTGCCAGGCAGCTCCCACGACCCGTGTTTCCTATTTGTAGGGATAGAGAACAGAGTAGGAGGTAGTAAAGCGAAAGATGTTGCTTCCGTCCGTGACCGCAAAGCCCTCTACGTACGCAGCAAGGGTGCCGACCCCGAACACAATTAGCAAGTCTTTTTGCCGGACTAAACCAACCCAATGATAATGGCCCGGCCCAGTGACGATCGGACTAAATCCGCAGCCCCACAGCTCCGCCCTCCAGAGGACCTTTCCGGACTGTGGATCGATGCGAAACAGCGGGAAGGGCGCTGCCACCATCGAATACGGGACTGCCACGTAGCCTTCTTCTTCATTCAGATGGACACTCATGTCGCTCGGCAGCCGCGCACGAACCTCAATGGGGAGTGGAACCGAAACCTCGCCACTCTTCAGAAACAGCGAGTTTCCGCGGCGCGTCACTGAAATTCCAGGTGTCGCACGTCCATAGCCCGTATCATCGTAGCGCAAATCGTCGGGCTGCCTAAAACGCGCGCCGCTACGATTTCCAGCCTCCGCTCCAGCGACGACATTTCCCCAGATTTCCGGCACCGGAACGCCCAATCGTCCCTCGACGTAGCCCAGGAACCGCTGAGTGTCCAACCTGATCCGATCCCGTGCTGGCAGCCTGGGAATCGTGAGACGCACTTTCTCCCACGCGGCCGTCAGCGCGATCGATGGATTCTTGTGAAATCTCAGTTGTTCGAGCTGAGCCGCCGTAGCGCCGGCAAATAATGTCTCGAACTCCCGGGACGTCGTCTCGAACCCCTCAAACGCGTTGGATACACCGACCGCCTCAATGATTCTCTCAACTGCCTCGTCGATACCCAATCCATCCCTTTCCGGTTCTTCTTCTTCTCGGTCGATTTTTTTCTGGCGTGGTGGCATTACGGCCAGGGCCGCCGCAAGCTTCTGCTCATCGCCACGCGGAGGCAGACGATTCAATTCGCCGATGCCCGTGCCTTGCCTCGATGCAAAAAGCGCCGATAACACTACCGCTGCCACCGCCGTGCAACCAAGCAGTCCCACCCCTACCCGCGCTCGTCGCCCAGAAGAAGAGCTAAGGCGGCATATTTGCCCATTCTTAAGCCCGTGCATAACAAGCACTCCGCAGCAGTCGCACATAATGGGGGGTATTTCGACCGGGTACTGGTACACGGATGAACGTGACACTGCACGTCAATTCTTTGGACAATCCTCCCGCCGCCATGCTGGGCTATCTTCGCGCAGCATACGGCCAGGCTGCGGCCGAATCAAGCGATACGAGAAGCTCTCTGGACCTTGCCTGGAATCCAAGAGCGAAGATCCAAGGTGCAAAAACCAACGTCCCCGCTCACGCCGGCTCGATCCGCGGCAGCGGCTGCGTCGTCAACTCGCCGAGCGGCTGCGCCAATGACTCCGGCGGCGCTTCGATCACACGCATCTTTCGCCAGCGGCCCTCCACGAACCGCCACCAAAACGTCACGCCCAGCAGGCACACCCACACCGTCACCGCTACCCACGACCAGTACAGCCCATACCCGAAAAAGCGAATGCCGATCCAGGCCATCACAAACGGCACCGCGGCCAGCACCAGCGTGGCCATCAGCACGAAGCGCGTGTCGCCCGCCCCCTTGATCGCGCTGGCGAAGATGATGTTCATCGCGTCGAACAGGCAATAGAAGGCCACGAAACGCAGCAGGATCACCGTCGTCTCGCGAAGCTGCGCAAACTCTTCACGACCCATCCCCTGGGCATGAGCCGCCAGCAGCCAGTCGGGCGCAAACAAGTAGATCGCCCCCACGATCGCCATCAGGCCGGCCGCCAGCTCGAACGCGCTCCACGTCGCGCGGGCCGCCAGGTCGGGCCGG
>JBBDNX010000346.1:0-4542 GCA_040877345.1 Pirellulales bacterium | reverse complement strand
CAGACGGTTGGAGTTTTATAGAGGGCCTGCATGACCAGCCCCGGACGGGGCGAAAATCAATAGCCGGGGTGCGTCAGCCCCCGGTACGCGCCACCGGCAACGCCGTAAAGCCCCCGAAGGGGGCGACAGTGATGGTGGCGCAAGATTTCGGTCTCGAAAGGGGTGGCGTCCAGATGTTCGGCGCATCGCGTCGAGGTTGCCACCAGGTGCGTGACGCGTATCCCGGTCAGCGCTGACCGCGTCCCCGGAGCGTACTGTCGCCCGCTTCGCGGGCTGAAGGGGGAGTTGGGCGTCGGCAACCGGGGGCTTACGCCGCCCGGCTATTAACTGCCGCCCCCTTCGGGGGCTGAAGACGGAGTTGTGGGTTGGCAACCGGGGGCTTGCGCCGCCCGGCTATTAACTGTCGCCCGCTTCGCGGGCTAAGGATCAGCCGAAAAACAACTTCATCACATCACAACTGGGACACGCTTATCGCTTTGCCCCAGGCACCCACGCGGTGCGGCAGTTACGCGTAAGACGTCCCGCGCGCAGGTATTGCTCCTTTAGACGGCCTGGGAAGGCCGTCCCACGTGCTTGCCAGGAGCGGGAGCCCCGGTGCTCCTTGGTTGCTCATGCCCCGCGCCTGAGGCGCGGGGGTGGAACGAGTTGGTACAAGTGGGCGTTGCCGAGCTTGCCGACGGTTCGGGCGGCACCAGTCTGCCGGAAACAATAGGCAACCCGCTGGGCGACGTGCCGCGCGACGCCAAGGGCCTCGGCCAGATGGCCGGTGTGAAAGGATTTTGGCAAGGGGCGGCCGATCAGGCCGCACAGATCGGCGGCGGTGCGGAACTGCCGGCTGGCAATGACGCGGCAGAGCTTCTGGTCCTCGACCACAAAGTCGCTGGGCCGGTGGCGGCGACGCCGGCCGTGGCCGGGGTAACGCCATTCCTCGATCTCGACCAACAGCACTTCCAGCGTCAGCCGCGGATGAGGAAACACCGTGGTGAAGTAGACCAGCTCGTCGAACAGGTCGACCAGCGAGCCGCGCTTGGGACTCTGGCGGCGGGCCAGCACCGGCCCGTTCTTGCGTGACCGCCGTACCAGCAGCTTGCCGGCCACGATCGGCTTGACCAGGCGGACATCGTGGTTGCCGAGCAGGAAGCAGACCTTGTCGCGAATGGCCGCCAAAGAGCCGTGCTGGATCTCGATCAGCTCGTCGCCTGCCACCACGTCGATCCGGTAGCTGCCGTGCCGCGCCTCGATCCGCGCCGCGCCGCCGGCATAGAGCTGCTTGAGATCGCGGTGCAACGAAGTTTCCATCGGGTGACGGGTGGCGCGTTGCGGGTGGCGGAGGAACGGGACAACCAGCCATTCCACCGAAGGCCGTTTCAGCGATCAACTCAAGACGGCTACCGACGTTTCCCCTTGTCTCCTTGTCCCCTTGTCTCCTTGTCGTCTTCCGCTCCCCCGGGCGGCTCGAGGTTGAAGTCGCGGATGGTCAGCAGGCTCGAAAACGGGCAGCCGACCTTGGTGAAGGCCTCGGCGGCGCCTTCCAAGCGGTCGATGATGGCAACCACGCGGGTCACCGCCAGGCCGAACTCGCGAGCGCGCTCGATGGCCAAGAGCGACGACCCGCCGGTCGTGACCACATCTTCGACGATCACCACGTGGTCGCCGGGCTGGACCGGACCCTCGATGTATCGCTGGGTGCCGTGCCCCTTCGGCTCCTTGCGGACCAGGAAGCCCGACAGCGGCAGGCCGTGTACGCCGGCCAGCGTGACCACCGCCGAGGTGATCGGATCGGCGCCGATCGACATGCCGCCGACGGCCTTGGGGAATTGATTGGCGAGCATTTCGAGGATGCCTTCGCCCACCAGCCGGGCCCCGGTCGAGTCGAGCGTAACCTGCTTGGCGTCCAGGTAGTAGTTGGCCTTTTTGCCGGAGGCGAGGGTGAAGTCGCCGAACTTGAGTGCACGGACGCGCACCAGATCAATCAACGCCTGCTTGTTGTACACCGCCTGGCCTCGCTACTGCCAACCGCCCCGAAAAAACCGCGGCCCCAAAATCGTTTCTATACCAGCGAAGCGGCCGCTGAGATAGCCGGCCGCGGTCCGCCAGGCGGACTAGCGGCGGATCAGCACCCGCGACCCCTCGCACCGGCCGGTGCGATGGGAGAGGATGTCGAACACGTCCTGGATGTCGGCGGGCGAGAGGCGGATGCAGCCGCGCGACTCGGTCTGGTTGATGCTGGCCGGATCGTGGGTGCCATGCACCCAGATCTGGTTGCCCAAGTCCAGGGCGAATTCGCCCAGCGGATTGGCCGGGTCGTCGGCGTCGATAACGCGGTCCGGGCCGTAGTAGGTCGGGTTGGCCACCTTGTTCAGGACAACAAACTCTCCCTCCGGCGTGCTCATGTCCTGGCCGACGCCGACGTTGAAACGCCCGGCATAGCGGCCGTCGAGGAACAGCGTGAGCCGGAACTGGTCCAGGTCGATCACGGCGTCGAATGGTCCGCGGACCACCTTGAGCAGCTCGCCGGGCCGGAGACGCTGCGGGTCCGAAATACCGTTGATCTTGGCCAGCAGTTGCCAGGGCACCTGGTAGGCTTCGGCAATCCGCTCCAGCGAATCGCCGGGCTGGACCTGGTAGGCGGGCTCCACCAGATGCTCGCGCGAATAAATCACCGTCCCGGCCAGGCCATCGAGCAAATCGATCAAGTCGGCCTGCTCGGTGGTGGTCAGCCGGGGATCGTCGAACCACTGGGACAGCTCGGACAAGGCGTCGGCCAGGCGGCCCTGATCCAAGAGCGCTTGCGCCTCGGCGGAGGCGGATCGAAACTCGCTGCCGGCGGCCGTTGCGGGCTGCTCGCCGTTGTAGCCGGCGGGCACGGCGGCTCCCACGGGATCGGCCGGGTAGCGATCGGTGGAGGGATAGCGCTGGCCGGACTGCGGGTCGTCAGGACCCCTGGAGCGGCCATGAACGTCGGTAGCGGCTGGTTCGTATGCCGACGCGGGAGTTGTAGTGGTCGGGTAGGTGGGCACCGGGGATTTGTTCTCCGGAGCCGTTGCGGGCGAGTAGGGGGGCGCGCCGGCGGCGGACTCGGCCGGAGTATACGGGGGCGCCGTGGACGATTCGCCAGCACCGCGAGCGGCTGGCGGTGGGGTCCCAGTTGGCTGCGAAGGCACGTTCCCGGCTACCGGCGCGGGCATGGCGGGCATCTCGACCTGCGGCTCGTGCTCCCACTCGCCGGCCTCTTTGGGCGGGTCGCTGGGCGGCTTGCCGGTGACGGCCACGTAGACGCCGTAGGCCGCGGCCGACAGCAACACGGACAGAAATACAGTCTTGAATGAGCTCACGATTGCCCTCCATGGCAACGCCGGGCTTGGATTTAAGCGGCGGGATGATAGTCCAAGGCCCGAAATCGTGCTAGAGGAGTGGGCGGCAGCAGAGGGCGGAAGGGAGAAGGCAGAATCGAAGGCTAGCTGCTGGCCAGTAAGGGGAAGGAGACCGGCCAGACTGCCGTACTTGCCTCTTTTACCGTTCACCCTCCAATCGCCGCTCTCCACCGGCCTGGGTGCCGCTGCCCGCTTGCTGGCGGAGGCGGGCGCGGATCTCGGCGAGACGGCGGCCGAGCTCGATCTCGAAGCCGCGGTCGACGGGCCGGTAGTATTCGCGCTCGACGCCCAGGTAATCCTGCGAGGCAATGCCGCCGGGTGCATCGTGGGCATATTGATATCCCTCGCCGTGGCCGAGCCGGCCCGCGCCGGGATAGTGGCTGTCGCGCAGGTGCACGGGGACGGGCAGCAGCCGCCCCTCGTTGACGTCGCGGCGTGCTTCGGCAATGCCGAGCGTGGCGGCGTTCGACTTGGGGGCGCAGGCCAGGTAGGTCACGGCCTGCGCCAAGGGCAACTGGCACTCGGGCAGGCCGATGAACTCGCAGGCTTGCATGGCGGCGATGGCCACGACGAGAGCCTGGGGGTCGGCGTTGCCGATATCCTCGCTGGCGGCGATCACGATGCGGCGAGCGAGAAAGCGGACATCCTCGCCGGCCTCGAGCATGCGGGCCAGCCAGTACAGGGCGGCGTCGGGATCGCTGCCGCGGATGCTCTTGATCAGCGCGCTGGCGGCATCGTAGTGAGAGTCGCCGTCGCGGTCGTATTCGATGGCCTTGCGCTGCACCGATTCCTCGGCGAGCGGGCGATCGAAGACCAGCGGCCGGCGGTCGCTGGACAAGACGCCTACTTCGAGCGCGGCCAGTGCCCGCCGCGCGTCGCCGTCGCTCACTTCGGCCAGGAAATCGAGCACGTCGTGGCCGATTTGCACATCATGGTTGCCCAATCCTCGCTCGCGATCGGCCAGGGCCCGCCGCAACAGGAGCTTGATGTCGTCGTGCGACAGGGGCTCGAAGCGGAAGACGCGGCTGCGGCTGACCAGGGCACTGTTGATAGCGAAGAATGGATTCTGGGTAGTGGCGCCGACCAGGATCACGACGCCTTCCTCCACGTCGGGCAGCAGCACATCCTGCTGCAGCTTGTTGAAGCGATGGATTTCGTCGATGAACAG
>JBBDNX010000345.1:0-4568 GCA_040877345.1 Pirellulales bacterium | reverse complement strand
TCTGGCAGCCCTGGCGGCGGTGGTCGTGCTGGTGCTGCTCGTCTCCGACGGCGAGGAACAGGCCGAGGCGCCTCGCCCACAGGTCGACCAGCGAGCGGACATCGACCGGATCGAGAAGCCCCCGCAGGACCAGCGGCGCAAGCCGAACGTGCCCAGGGATCCCGCGCGCGAGGCGGCCATCACCGCCGCCGATATGCCTCCAGGCAATCCGGACGCTGCACTGGACGCGAACGAATCGGGCGGGGCGTCCGACGCGCTGGCCAGCATGGGCCAGCCGCTGATCATCGAGCGCTTGCTGCGGTCGCGGACCTTGGACGAGGGCACCGTGCTCATCGATGGGCGCACGCCGGCCCGCAAGCTGCGGCGGCAGTGGTACGAGCGGGTGGAGTGGTACGACCGCGCGCGCGGCGCGCGGATCGAGCGGATCGTCCCCCGCGAGCAAGTCGTCTTTGTTCGGATTCCAGGCGTGTAAGAATCGTCCGTCTTGAACCATTCTTTCCCGACAACTTCAAGGAGCCGTTTATGCGTATCATCGCGTTGCTGACCTGTTCGTGGTGCTGGCTCGCCATCCAAACCGGGGCCGCAGCCGATGAGCCTTCTTCGGCCGCGAAAACGCCTGAGCAACAATCATCCGCGGAAAAAAACGGCGGCCAGACCCAAAAGGCCGCCGCGCAGTCGCAACGTTCCGCCGTGGCATGGCTCGCGGGCCAGCAATGCTATACATGCCACGACACAAATCAGTTGGTTTCCGACGGACATCCGGGCCACGGGCTCATTGCACTGAAATCCACCTTTCACGGGCGCGGCACCGGAAAAACTCAGCGTGTAACGTACCTCGGCGTTTCGACCTCACCCGTCCCCGCCGTCCTGCGGAAACACTTGACGCTGCCCCCTCGCGCCGGCCTGCTGGTCGAGGGGATCGAGAGCGGCAGCCCGGCGGAAGCGGCGGGCATCGAACAGTACGACGTGTTGGAAAAGCTGGACCAGCAATTGCTGATCAATACCGAGCAGTTGTCGGCCCTGGTCCGCAGCCTGCCTGCTGGAAAAGACGTCTCCATCACCTTGATCCATAAGAACCGGCCCAAGACCGTAACGGCAACCCTGGCCGAGCACGAAGTGGCGGTTGAAGCAGCAATCGACCAGGCAGGCGCTCTATCGACTCCCCAGTACGATTTGGGCGGACATCACCTCTTCTACTCATACGTCGGCTTGATGGACATTGCCGCCGCGACAGGAGGCGATGCCGGACCGGCGTACCTGGGCGTCTCCACGTCGCCACCGCCGCCGTCGCTCGTCCAGCAGCTCGGCCTGGCCGGGGGCCTGGGGCTGTTGGTCGATGCGGTCCTGCCGGACAGCCCCGCGGCGGCCGCCGGCCTGAAGGAGCACGACCTGCTCCAGAGACTCGACGACCAGGTGCTGGTGAACCCGGACCAGCTCAGCGCGTTGGTCGGCATGCGGCGACCGGGCGACGCGATCGAGTTGACGGCCATTCGCGGTGGTCAGTCGACGAGCCTCCGCGCCGTCCTGGTGGCCCGCCCAGCCGAGAAGACGTCCGAGCAGCCAACCGAACAGCCCGCTCACCAACCTGGCGAGGCACCCGCCGAACAACCGGGCGAACAACCCGCCGAACAACCGCGTGCAGAGCCCAGCCAAGAAGCTGACCAGCCGGCGGCCGGTCAGTCGGGCAATGCTTCCTATGCAATCGACCACCTCTCTGGGCTCAGGCTGGATGTGCCATTGGCTGTCGACTTTGCCTACCAGGTTCGTGGGGGCCTCAGAGATGTCGTCGACCTCCGGCGCCAGGAGTCGGTAACGGACGACGTGTTCCTGCGGCGGGCGTACCTCGACACTCTCGGAATCCTGCCTCGGCCCGACGAGGTCAAGCAATTCGTCGAGAGCGACAGCCCCGACAAGCGAACGCAGTTGCTCGACAGTCTGATGTCGCGTCCGGAGTTCATCACCAGGTTCAACGGCGCCGCATCGCTGCGCTGGTCCGACGACAAGCACGCATTGACGCTGACGCGGCTGCCCGATGGCCAAAACCATCTGCTGGCCAAGGATGCCGGGGGCAACCTCCTGTTCGGCGGCGTCGTCGGCCAGGGCGATGCTTCGCCAGCCGGGCTCCCGGCCGACCTGGCTGCCAAGCTGAGCACGATGCTCGAAGGGATAGGCGGCCCCGATGCCCGGCCAAGATCGGCCGAAGAAGCGCTCGAAATGCTGCTTCCCAGCGTCGAGTTCGCGGACGTGCCCCTTAAAGAAGCCATCGAAAGGCTCCGCCGCGATACCAGGGCCAACATCGTCATCAACGTCAAGGCCCTCCAGCGCGCCGGCGTCAGGATCGACGAACCCGTCTCGCTCTCGCTGGAGAACGTCCGTCTTTCGACTGTGCTCAAGACGCTGTTGTCGCTCCTGACCGGCGAAACCGCGGCCGCGGCTTACACGATCGATGGCGAGGTGATCATGGTGGGAAAGGGATGAAGGCGGATGCTTTCTGGGGCACGCTACCGCTTTGCCCCAGCCACCCGGCCGGAGGAGATCTTGGTACTTGGTGCTTGGTACTTGGGAAGACTCCAACGCAAGTCCAAAGAACAAAGACCAAAGCACTAAGCACTAAGAACTAGAAGGCAGGATGCCTATCCTACAGGTCTTGGAAACCTCGCCGCCTCAGGCAACAATCTGATTCATGAGCACGAGCGAGCGACGGGGGCGATCGTACCCGCGAAGCGCCGCGGCCTTTGACCGGGCGCGGCAATTGATTCCCGGCGGCGTCAACAGCCCGGCACGCGCCTTCGGAGCAGTCGGCGGGCAGCCGCTGTTCATCGCGTCGGCCAAGGGCGCATACCTGACCGATCTGGATGGCAATCGCTACCTCGATTACGTCAGCTCCTGGGGGCCGATGATCCTGGGGCACGCACATCCGGCCGTGACCGAGGCGGTGCGGCAGGCCGTTGCCCGCGGCACCAGCTTCGGCGCGCCGACTGAGGCCGAGAGCGAGTTGGCCGAGCTGATCGTCGAGGCCGTCCCGTCGGTCGAAAAAGTCCGCCTGGTCAACAGCGGCACCGAAGCCACGATGAGTGCTTTGCGGCTCGCGCGCGCCTTCACCGGCCGCGAGCTCATCGTCAAGTTCGCCGGCAACTACCATGGCCACGTCGACAGCCTGCTGGTGGCCGCCGGCAGCTCGGCGGCCACGCTGGGCGTGCCCAACTCGCCCGGCGTCACCGCGGGCACCACCCGCGACACGCTGGTGCTCGAATACAACGACCACCAGGCACTGGCCGCCGCCTTCGCCGAGCACTCACAGCGAATTGCCGCCGTCATTGTCGAACCGGTGGTGGGCAACATGGGCTGCGTCGTGCCTTCGGCCGAGTTCCTCGAGGCCCTGCGAGACGAAACGCGGCGCGCCGGCTCGCTATTGATCTTTGACGAAGTGATGACCGGCTTCCGCGTGGCCTATGGCGGCGCCCAATCGCTGTTCGGCGTCACGCCGGATCTGACCACGCTGGGAAAGATCGTGGGCGGCGGCCTCCCCGTGGGAGCCTACGGCGGCCGTGCCGACGTCATGGACCGCGTGCTGCCGGCCGGTCCGGTGTTCCAGGCCGGCACTTTGTCGGGAAATCCGCTGGCCACGGCCGCCGGCATCGCTACCCTGAAGTGCCTGCGCGACGACCCTCCCTACCACAAGCTGGAGGCCTTGGGGCAGCGGCTCGAAGCGGGGCTCAGCCAGGCCGCTTCCGCGGCAGGGGTGCCGCACACCACGGCCCGTGTGGGCAGCATGCTGACCTTGTTCTTCAACCCCGACCGGGTCACCGGCTGGACGGTCGCCAGCCGCTCGGACACCGGCCGCTTCGCCCGGTACTTCTGGGGGTTGATCGACGAGGGGATTTACATGCCCTGCAGCCAGTACGAGGCCCTGTTTATCTCGGCCGCCCACACCGACGCCGACATCGACCGGACCGTGGAGGCCGCCCGCAAGGTCCTGGCAGGCTCGTAGTGACCCCATTTATGGGGTCCGTTCATCAGGGCGGAGCACGCAACAATTTGCCACCAGCCACAAGAGAGAAGACCTCCGCCTGTTTTTCGCCCTGCGCCTCCTGCATCAGCAGACCCCATAAATGGGGTCACTACGAACCTTCCTCCTCCTTCTCTTCCGCGGCGCTCTTGCGCAGATACAAGGGAGCCAGCGTCCAGAGGTCGTCACGCTGGCCGGCGGCGTACTTGGCGGCGGCCAACCGTCCGACCGTCGCCGCCCCCGGGTACCAGAACCCGGCCCCAACCTGCTCGATCTCGTCCGGCAGCCGCCCTGCAAGCCGCGCCAGTGCCGGCCCCGTCACGCGCCAGCCGGCGTCGAGTCCCGCCAGCCATGTTTCCACACTCTGGATAGCCGGCGGCCCCATCCAAGCCGCCTGGCTGCCGGAGCCGGTAAACGCCCCGGTGAACAACTCGCCCCGGCCGGCATCCAGCACCGCGGACAGCCTCCGGCCGGCCGGGTCGTCGGGTGCCTGCCGCGCAATGACCTCCAACGTGTTCACGGCAACTACCTCGGCCCCGACCGCGTAGGCGAACGTCTT
>JBBDNX010000344.1:0-4571 GCA_040877345.1 Pirellulales bacterium | reverse complement strand
GCGCCCGCCGGCCGCCAGGCCCGGGCCTTCCAGGCCGACGTCCGCGACTCCAAGCGGGCCTTGCAGTTGGTCGAGCAACTCGTGGAGGACTGGGAGCGGCTCGACGTTCTGGTCAACTCGGCGGGCATCATTCGCGATACCCTTTTCGCCACCATGGGGGCCGAACAGTGGGGCGAAGTCATCGACACCAACTTGAGCGGGACCTACAACTACTGCCGTGCGGCGACCCGCCCGATGATGTCGGCCCGACGCGGCGCCATGATCAACGTCTCGAGCGTGGCCGCCGAGTTCGGCTCGCGCGGCCAGGTCAACTACGCGGCCAGCAAGGGGGGCATCGATGGCCTCACCCGCTGCCTGGCCAAGGAGCTCGCCTCGCGGCGAATCCGGGTGAACGGCGTGGCGCCGGGCATGATCGAAACGGACATGAGCGCGGCCGTTCGCGGCCTGGCAGGCGATCGCCTCAAGGAGATCATCCCGCTCAGGCGAGTCGGCCAGCCGGAGGAGATAGCCCGCGTGGTCGCTTTTCTGGCCAGCGACGAGGCCAGCTATCTCACCGGCCAGGTGCTGCGGGTCGACGGTGGGCTCAGCCTGGGCGCCTATTGACGCCGCCATGCCACGGTGGCTGCGCGGCCAAAAACGACGAAACGTGCGAAATACTTTGGGAGATGGTGCAAATGCCAACCAAGCAAGAAGTCCTCGACAAGATCACGACGGCCCTCGTCGAGGCGTTGGGGGTGGATGAAGAGGAGGTCACCCCCCAGGCCACGCTGGCCGGCGACCTGGGCGCCGAATCGATCGACTTCCTCGACATCGTGTTCCGTCTGGAAAAGGGCTTTAACATCAAGGTGCCCCGCGGCGAGTTGTTTCCCGAGGATATCCTGACCAACGCCCAGTACGTCCAGGATGGCAAGCTCAACGCCGAGGGTCTCGAGCAGCTCCGCCACCGCATGCCCTTTGCCGATCTCGACGCCTTCGCCGCCAATCCGACCGTCAAGAACTTCGGCAACTTGCTGACCGTCGAGGACATGTGCCGCTACGTCGAGAGCAAAGTCCCCGTCGTAGGTTGAGCCCTGCCATGCGCTGGATCTGGATCGACAAATTCATCGAGTTCGAAAGCGGCAAGCGGGCCCAGGCCATCAAGAACGTCTCCCTGGCCGAGGACCACCTGCACGACCATTTCCCCGGCTGCCCCGTGATGCCCAACTCGCTCATCGTGGAGGGGATCGCCCAGACCGGCGGCTTGCTGGTGGGCGAGTACAATCACTTTGAGGAAAAAGTGATCCTGGCCAAAATTCCCAAGGCCCTCTTTCACTTTGCCGCGGTCCCGGGCGATACGCTCCGCTACACCGCCAACATCGAATACATTAAGGACGATGGCGCCATGGTGATTGCCACCAGTCACGTGGCCGACCGCTTGCAGGCCGAGATGGAAGTGGTTTTTGCCCACCTGGACGACTCCAACCGCGCTCGGACCTTGTTCGAGCCCAAAAACTTCGTCTTCACCATGAAGCTGCTGGGCGTGTTCGACGTGGGGCGATCAGCCGACGGCCGCCGTCTCGTCGAGCCCGCCGGCCTGGCGGCCGTCCAGGCGGTCGGCGGGGATCTCCAGCGGCCGGCCCAGGTTGGCCAGTGCAACACCCCAGAAGAGGCAACAGGCTGATGAGAAGACGCGTGGTCGTGACCGGCATGGGCTGCGTGACACCGTTGGGCAACGACGTGCCGACCCTCTGGTCGCGCCTTCTCAGCGGCGAGTCGGGCATCGGCCAGACCACGCTGTTCGACGCCAGCAATTTTCCCACGCAGATTTCCGCGGAGGTCCGCGACTTCGACGTCTCGGCCGTGGGCGAAGACCCCGAAAAATGGAAACACCGCGGACGCCATACACGCTTTGCCGTGGGCGCCGCCCGCCAGGCGGTGGCCGCCGCCGGGTTGGCCGACGCGCGGCTCGACCCGGTCCGCTTCGGCGTTTACCTCGGCAGCGGCGAGGGGCAGCAGGACTTCGACCGCTTCACTCGGATGATGGTCAGCGCCCTGGACGGCGAAAACTTCGACGTCGCCCGCTTTACCAAGACGGGCCGCGAAATCCTGGATCCGCTGGCCGAGCTGGAGCAGGAACCCAACATGCCCGCGGGTCACCTGGCCAGCTTGTTCAACGCGCAGGGTCCCAACGCCAACTGCCTGACCGCCTGCGCCGCCAGCAGCCAGGCCGTCGGCGAGGCCGTCGAAATGATCCGCCGCGGCGATGCCGACGTCATGCTCTCCGGCGGCACGCACAGCATGATCCACCCCTTCGGCGTCACCGGCTTCAACCTGCTCACGGCCCTGTCCACGCACAACGATGAGCCGACCAAGGCCTCCCGCCCCTTCGACAAGGACCGCGACGGCTTTGTGCTGGGCGAGGGGGCCGGCATGCTGGTGCTCGAGGAGCTGGACCACGCCCTGGCTCGCGGTGCCGCGATTTACGGCGAGGTGACCGGCTATGGTTCGACGGCCGATGCCTTCCGCATCACCGATACCCATCCCGAGGGGCGCGGCGCCGCAAGCTGCTTGCGGATGGCGATGGCCGACGCCCAGATCAACCCCGACGACATCGACTACATCAACGCCCATGGCACCAGCACCGACGTTAACGATCGCGTCGAGACGCTGGCCATCAAGCGCGTGTTGGGCGACCAGGCCTACCGCACGCCGGTCTCCAGCACCAAGAGCATGATGGGACACTTGATTGCCGCCGCCGGGGCGACCGAGCTGATCGTCTGCCTGCTGGCGATCCGCGACAACGTACTGCCCCCCACGATCAACTACACCACGCCCGACCCCGAGTGCGATCTCGATTACGTGCCCAACCAGGCCCGCCAGGTCCCTTGCGACGTCGCCTTGACCAACAGCTTCGGCTTTGGCGGGCAGAACGTCACGCTGGTCGTCTCTCGATTCACCGGCTGACGCGGCTGGCTGTTCCGGGGCCGGCCAATTCGCTGCTCTCAATCCGGCGTGCCACCCGAAAGCCGATCGAGCGGCTTGGGTCGCCGGCACAGGCAATCCGCAGGGCCGACCGCAGGCACCAGGCATTCGGCGCCGCATAGTCGCCCCCGCGCACGACCCGTGGGCCGTCGCCGGGGCCCAGCGGGTCGGCCGCCCGCTCTTCCGTGTAGCCGCGAGCGCCGTCCAGGCACCATTCCAGCACGTTGCCGTGCATGTCGAACAGGCCGAAGGCGTTCGGCTCCAGCAGCCCGATCTGGTGTGTACGCTGGCCCGCATTCGGACCGAACCAGGTATGGCGAGCCGCCAGTCCGCCATCGTTCCCGAACGACCAAGCGCCGCTGCCGCCGGCCCGGCAGGCATATTCCCACTGGGCTTCGGTCGGCAGGTGATACTCGACGCCTTCGCGGCGGCTGAGCCACTGGCAAAAAGCGGTTGCGTCGCGCCAGCTCACCTGCACCACCGGATGCCGGTCGGATTGCGTGAATCCGCCCGGATGCCGCCAATCCGCCGGGCTGGCGGCGCCGGCCTGCACGCTTTTCTCGGCCTCGGTCGTATAGCCGGCGTCGGCGACGAAGACCCGAAACTCGCCTACCGTCACTTCGTGCGTGCCGATGTAAAAGGGACGCGTGATGCGCACCGGGTGCCGGGGCAATTCGTCCTCGATCGGCGAGAGAGCCCAGTCGCCGGCTCCCGCGCCGTCCGCCTCCAGCGCCTGCCGCATCGCCGCCACCTCCTCGCTGCCGCCGCCCATCAGAAACTCGCCGGGCGGGATCAAGCGCAGCGTCATGCCGATCGAGTTCGTGGCCGTCAACGGCAGGCCCATCGTCGCCGCCCACTCGGCGAACCCCGCCTGCTCGGCCCCCGAATCCACTTGCCCGCCGGCACCACCGGCCAGCCCGCCCGAATCGCCCTCGTCGTCGTGCCAGTCAGTCGCCCGCAGCGCCGCCAGCGCGATCAGCACCAGCACGGTCGGCAGTAATATCCAAGAGGCCGACGTCCGCCGGGCCGCCTCCGGCCCCTCGGCCGGTGTGTTCCACGACGAAGAACCGCCGGATGCTCCCGCGGCGACCGCCCCGCCGCGGCGGCCCGCGGGTCCGGCCGCTTCGCGCGGTTTGCTGCGGCCGCGTCCGTCGAAACCAATCCGCTCAAAAGCCGCGATCACTTCGTCCATCGTCTGGTAGCGGTCCGAGGGCGACTTGGCCACCATCTTGCGGAATACCTGGTCGGCCTCCAGGGGCACGTCGCCCCGCGGCCCCCGCAGCGAAGGCACGCTCTGCTCCCGGTGCGCCAGAATCAACTGCACTACTGTCTCGCCCCGGTAAGGCAGTTCCCCTGTCACCAACCGGTAGAGCGTGCATCCCAGGCCATAGATGTCGGCCCGCTGGTCGGCCTGCCGAGTGTCCTCGGCCTGCTCCGGCGCCATGTACTCCACCGTTCCCACGACCTGACCCGTCGTGGTGATGTCGCGGCCGGCCGCCGCCTCCTCATCCTGCAACTGCTCTCGAATCCGCGCCAGGCCCATGTCGAGGATCCTGACCGTTCCTCGCTCGTCGACCAGCAGGTTCGACGGCTTGACGTCGCGGTGGACC
>JBBDNX010000343.1:0-4573 GCA_040877345.1 Pirellulales bacterium | reverse complement strand
CTTGGCCACCCTCGCCGGGCTCGTCGAGCAGGACTCCGGACTTGATCAGGATCTGAAAGCCGTTGCAGATGCCCAGGATCAGCTTGCCGTCCGACTTGAACTGGCCAAGACAGTCGGCCAGGTGGTGCCGGATCTGGTTGCCCAGGATGCGGCCCGCGGCCAGGTCGTCGCCGTAGCTGAAACCGCCCGGCAGGCAAAGAATCTGGTACTCGGCCATCCGCCGCGGCCTTTCCAGCACCGCCTGGATGTGCAGCCGCTCCGCCGCGGCGCCGGCGCGCTCGAAGGCAAAGGCCGTCTCCAGGTCGCAATTCGTGCCCGGTGCCCGCAGGATCAAAACGCTTGGTTGGCTCATGAATTAAAACAGCACCGTTGGGTGTTCTCTTCCGGCCGATTTGCCCTTACCAGGCCAGCGGCCGTTGCCAGGCCTGCTTCAGCGTGTCGATGCCGGCCGAGATGACCGCCCGGTCACCATCGAACACCTCCATTCTACCGGTCTCGACTACCCGCCCGATCAAGGCAAACGGCACCTTCGCCAAGACGGCCTCGAATGCCTCGGCCGACTCAGGCCGCACCTCGCACAGGAAACGGGTGTTCGACTCGCTGAACAAAAGCGACACGGCCCCAAGTCTTTGTTCGTGCCCAGATGCCCGCTCGGCTGCCGGGCCGGATCCAAACCGCTCCAGCTCGATCCGTACGCCGAGTCCGCCGGCAAAGGCCATTTCCGCGGCGGCGACGGCCAGGCCGCCCTCGCTCATGTCGTGACAGGCGCGGACCAGCCCGCGGTTGATCGCCTGGTGCAGCGACGCAAACGTCCGCCGCGCCGACGGGGCATCGACCTTGGGCACCTGGCCCCCCGCGAGCGATTCGACCAAGGCGAAGTGCGACCCGCCCAGCTCGTCCTTCGTGCGGCCCACCTGGTACACGAGGTTGCCCGGCTCCTTCAGGTCCATGGTCACGGCGCGGCCGACGTCGGCCATCTGTCCCAGGGCGCTGATCAAGAGCGAAGGCGGAATGGAAATCGAAACCGGGCTGCCGTCCGGGGCCGTGTAGCGGAATTCGTTGTTCAGGCTGTCCTTGCCGCTGATGAAAGGAGTGCCCAGCGCGACGGCCACGTCGTGGCAGGCCAAGGCGGCACGGACCAGCGAACCGAGCGTCTCGCTCTGGTCGGTATCGCCCCAGCAGAAGTTGTCGAGGATGGCGATCCGGTCGGGGTCGGCCCCCACCGACACGCAGTTGCGGACCGCCTCGTCGATGGCGCTGGCGGCCATGTGATACGTGTCCAGCTCGCCGTAGCGAGGGTTCATTCCCACGGCCAGCACGATGCCGCGCCGCGAGCCAAGCACCGGCCGCAGCACCGCCGCGTCGCTGGGGCCGTCGTTGGCGGCGCCCACCAGCGGCTTCACCACGCTGCCCCCCTGCACCTCGTGATCGTACTGGCGAATCACCCATTCCTTGCTGGCCACGTTAAGCGAGCCCAGGATCGACAGCAGCGTCGAAGTGTAATCGTCGCGTCCGGGCGGCGGCGAAAGCGGGCTGGCCGGCGCAGGCGCGTAAACGGCCTCGCGGACCAGGCGGGGGCGGCCCTTGTGCAAAAACTCCATCGAAACGTCGGCGACCTGCCCGCCCTGGTACTTCAGCTCCAGCCGCGCGGTGGGCACGAAGCGGCCGATCGCGGTGGCCTCGACGCCTTCGGCGGCG
This sequence comes from Pirellulales bacterium, assembly GCA_040877345.1. Taxonomy (GTDB): domain Bacteria; phylum Planctomycetota; class Planctomycetia; order Pirellulales; family JAICIG01; genus JBBDNX01. Next base: position 2,875 of record JBBDNX010000343.1, on the reverse strand, counting down.
CACAGCGCGGCAAACTCGCCCCAGCTTTCGGGCGGCACCGCCAGCACCATCCGCTCCTGGGCCTCCGAGATCCATATCTCGGTGTACGAGAGGCCTTCGTACTTGAGCGGCACGCGATCGAGCCAGACTTCCGCGCCGATCTCTTCGGCCATTTCGCCCACGGCGCTGGAGAAGCCGCCGGCGCCGCAGTCGGTGATGGCGTGAAACAGTCCCCGGTCGCGGGCCGCCAGGATCACGTCGAGCAGCATCTTCTCGGTGATGGCGTTGCCGATTTGCACCGCGCCGCCGGAAATCTGTTCGCTTTCGCTGGTCAATTCGGCCGAGCTGAACGTGGCGCCATGAATGCCGTCGCGGCCCGTGCGGCCGCCCACGGTCACGATGTGGTCGCCGGGCTTCGGCTCCTTGTGCGTGCGGTCGCGGGGCAGCAGGCCGGCGGTGCCGCAATAGACCAGTGGATTGCCCAAGTACCGCGGATCGAAATAGATCGCGCCGTTCACGGTGGGGATGCCCATGCGGTTGCCGTAGTCGCGCACTCCGGCCACCACCCCCTTCATGACCCGCTTGGGGTGCAGCACGCCTGGCGGCAAGCTCTCGGCCGGCGTGTCGGGCGGAGCAAAGCAAAAGACGTCGGTGTTGGCGACCGGCCGCGCGCCGAGCCCGGTGCCCAGCGGATCGCGGATCACGCCGCCGACGCCCGTGTTGGCGCCGCCATAGGGCTCCAGGGCGGAGGGATGGTTGTGCGTTTCGACCTTGAACACCACGTGGTGCCCCTCGTCGAACCGCACGACGCCCGCATTGTCGCGGAACACGCTCACGCACCAATCATCTTTGCCCAAGCGGCGGCGGATTTGCTCGGTGGCGGCGAAGATCGTCTCCTTGAGCATGTTCTCGAACCGCCGCTCTCCCGATTCGTCGCGGTAATGGATCCGGCCCGCCAGCGTCTTGTGACTGCAGTGTTCGCTCCAGGTCTGGGCGATCGTCTCCAGCTCGGCGTCGGTCGGGTCGCGGCCCAGCCCGCGGTAATAATCGCGGATCGCCTGCATCTCGTTCAGCTTGAGATACAGTTGCCCCTCGCGGCTGAGCCCCGCGAGCCCCGCGTCGTCCAGCTCGCGCAAAGCGACGTGCTCGAGCTGAAAATCGTAACTGGACCCCACCTCCAGCCGCTCCAGCGCCAATGGGCCGACCACGACCTGTTCGATGGCCTCGTTGGAAAGCACCTTCGAACAGAGCGTTTCCAGCATCCGCTGGGCGTCGCGCTTGTCGTGCGGCAGGTTGCCCAGCCAGTATTTGCGGAACGTGCGGACCGCCTCGGCCGTGAGGCCGAAATCGGCCACGGCGGCCAGCGCGCTCTGCGCCACCGGGTCCATGACGCCCGGCCTGGGCAGCACATGGACCACGATCGGCTCGGCGCCCGCGGCGGCCGGCGGCCGCGCGAGCACCGCCTCGCCGCACTGGCCCACCACGGTCCGCTCGCCCACTGGATCGGAAAACAACTCGCACGCCAATCGCTCGACCTGGCGGCGATCCAGATCTCCCTGGACCAGGTACCCGTGGGCGGCCGTCACTTCGAGTTGGCTCGCCAGGCCCAAGTCGGCCGCCTCGCTGGCGACTCGGGCGGCGGCCATGTCGGGCTGGCCGGGCGCGGGATAGATGTCAACTTGCCAGAGCATCTCGCTTTTGCTTTCCCTCCTGGAGAATGGCCGTCAGCTTTCTCTTGTTCCCCTGCTCCAGACAGCGGCGCAGCGAGTCCAGCACCTTTTCATACCGCGCCAAAGCCGTCAAGACGTTGGCCCGATTGCTCATGAAAATCTGCTGCCAGAGCTCCGGATCGCCGGCCGCCACGCGGGTGGTGTCGACCCAGCCGCTGGCCGTGAGCCCCAGATCGCCTTGCGGCGTGCAGGCTGCCAGCGCCGACGCCGCCAGGTGCGGCAGGTGGCTGGTGGCGGCCAAGGCGCGGTCGTGGGCCTCGGGCGACATGCGGATCACGCGGGCGCCCAACGCGGTCCAAAACGCCTCGAGCGAGGCGAGGTCTTCCTTGCGGGTGGCGCGGGTCGGCGTGACAACCACCGTGCGATCGACGAACAAGTCGGCCGCCGCCGCCGCTGGGCCGCTCTTTTCGCTGCCGGCCAAGGGATGGCTGCCCAGGAAACGGACTTCCCGCGACAAGGCGCCGTCGAGGGCGGCGACGATCTCGGCCTTGGTGCTTCCCACGTCGGTGATCAAGCCGCCCTGCCGGCAGACCTCGGCCGAGGCGCGGGCGTCGGCGGCAATCCGCGCCACGGGCGTACAGACGATGACCAGCTCGGCACCGTTGACGCCCCGGGCCAGGTCGAGCGTGCCCTTGGTGACCGCCCCCATCCGCTTGGCCACGCGCAAGCTGGCTTCTCGGCGAGCAATTCCAACCACCTGGCGTGCCAGGCCGCGGTCGCGCAGCCCCAGACCGATCGACCCGCCGATCAGGCCGACCCCCACGATGGCCACGCTGTCCCACTGCTTCATCGAGATCGCGCCGGTTGCAAGTGCGGGTGAACCTGGATTGTAGCACGCAGCAGGCCGCGTTTCACGCGGTTGCGGCCGCCAGCCACGCTGATGAGAAACCGGAAGGGCCCGGAGGCTGCCGTGCTCATTGGCCCGAGAGTCTGATAGCAGAGTCGAATAACCGGAGCAAACCAAAAAAGCATTTGACTCGATCGGCGGGTAGCCTATAGACTCTGGACTGCCGCAGTTGCTCGCGATGGGCAGCTTGCAGCCAGGGTGACGATCGCCTTTGCCCGCTCCGTGCGGCAAAGGCTTTTTTTGTCGGCTTCGCAATCAGGGAGGGTTTTACGTTGCGATCATCTCGCCGCTCCTGGATGGCTCCTCTCGATTATCTCTT
>JBBDNX010000342.1:0-4594 GCA_040877345.1 Pirellulales bacterium | reverse complement strand
GGACCGTCCACTGGATGTACTTCTTGGGCGTCAACTCCAACTGGCCTTCCAGGAACTGCGTGTTGGGGGTGTGCCCGATGGCCAGGAACATCCCCGTCGCCGCCAGATCCTGCGTCGATTCGTCCACGGTGCTCCGCAGGCGGACGCCGGTCAGCCCATCGCGTTCGTTGCCCAGCACCTCGTCGACCACGTTGTTCCAGACCATCTCGACCTTGGGGTTGGCCAGCACCCGCTCGGCCATGATCTTCGAGGCCCGCAACACGTCGCGCCGGTGGACCATGTGCACCTTGCTGGCGAACTTGCTCAAGTAAGTCCCCTCTTCGGCGGCCGAGTCGCCGCCCCCCACCACCACCAGCGGCTTGTTGCGGAAGCGCGGCAAGGCGCCGTCGCAGACGGCGCAGGCGCTGACTCCCCGGATTTTGTAGGCGTCCTCGGAGGACAAGCCGAGATAATTGGCCCGGGCGCCCGTGGCCACGATCACCGCGGCCGATTCGGTCACGTCGCCGCTGGATGCAGTGAGCTTGAAAGGCCGCTTCGAAAAATCGACCGCGACGATGTCGTCGGTGATGATGCGCGTCCCGAAGTTGGCCGCCTGCTGCCGCATCAGTTCCATCAACTCCGGCCCGCTCACGCCATGCCTGGTGTGAGGCGCCATGTACTGCCGCCGTTGCGGGTCGATCGCATCATCCAGGTAGGCTTCGAGATTGCCGGCCGGGAAACCGGGATAGTTCTCGACCTCGGTGGTCAGGGCCAGTTGGCCCAAGGGGAGCGTGCCGTTGATGCGGTTCTCCTCGGTGACGGCCCCCTCGAACACCAGCGGCCGCAGCTCGGCACGGGCCGCGTAAATTGCCGCCGCCCATGCCGCCGGGCCGCTGCCGATGATCACCACTTTTTCAGCCAATGCTCGAACCTCCCGGCGCCGTTGCCCTGTTCGTGGGCCATTATAGGCCTGCCCCCCATCCCGTCCACCGAGGGCGGCCCGCCTTCCCGCTGTCCGCCCTGCTCGGCCCGCTGCACCCAACCGCGTGGGGCGCAACCCACAGCCGCTTCGAAGCTTAAAGCGGCGGCTCCGGACTGGCTTGCCCCACCCATCGCAGGGCCTATTCTTAAGTTGGACCCGTCGGCTTGGGCAGGCGGACTGGCCATTCTCGTAGCCGGCCGCGGGGGCTTCCCTTCGCGCGTTGGATGGGCTGAAGCGGATTCTGCCCGGTTCGCGTCCGGGCGCCTTGGACTTTATGGAGACTCGCCATGGCACTTTCGACATTGACCACCACCGACTGGTTGGGACGGCACTTGATCGCCGGCGAGTGGTCCACCGCCGGCCACGACCGGTTCGAGAACACCAACCCGGCACGTAACCAGGAGGTGCTCGGCGTCTATCCCAAGGGGACCGCGGCCGACGTCGACCGGTCGGTCGAGGCCGCTCGCGGTGCCTATGACAGTTGGCGCCGGCTGAGCCGCATCCGCCGAGGCGACCTGTTCAAACGGCTGGGCACCCTGATCGAGCGCGAGGTCGACAGCCTGGCCCGCATCATGGCCCGCGAAAGCGGCAAGGTGCTGGATGAAGCCCGGGCCGAAGTGGTCGAGGGGCTGCACATGGTCGAGTACGTGTTCGGCACCGCCCGCCAACCGACCGGCCAGGTGATTGCCTCGGAGATCGAGGCCAAGGATCTCTTCGTTCGCCGTAAGCCGCGGGGCGTGGTGGCCGTGATCACGCCCTGGAACTTTCCCTTCGCCGTCCCGCTGTGGATGCTCGCGCCCAGCCTGCTGGAAGGCAACACCACGGTGTTCAAGCCCTCGGAGGAGACGCCTCAGACCGGCCAGCGGCTGGTCGAGCTCTTCGTCGAAGCCGGTTTTCCGGCCGGCACGATCAACCTGGTCCACGGCCTGGGCGATGAAGCGGGCGACGCGCTGGCCCGGCACGGCGACGTCGACGTGGTGGCCTTCACCGGCAGCTACGAGGTCGGCTCGCACATCCGCCGGCTGGCTGCCGAGAGCGATCACAAGACCTGTGCCTGCGAGATGGGCTCCAAAAGCGCGGTGATCGTATGCGAGGACGCCCAATTGGACCTGGCAGTGAACGCGGCCTTGCTCAGCGCCTTCAAGACCACCGGCCAGCGCTGCGTGTCGGCCGGGCGGGTGCTGGTCCATCGTCGCGTCTTCGATCGCTTTGCAGCCGACCTGGTCGAGCGGGCCCGCCAGCTCCGCTTTGCCGATCCCTTCACCGGCGGCGCCTTTGCCGGACCGCTGATCAACGCGGCGGCCGTGGAAAAGGTTTCGCGGTACAACGAGCTGGCCCGCCAGGAAGGGGCCGACGTGCTGCTGGAGGGGGGCCGCATGAACGACCCCGAGCACGAGGCAGGGCACTTCATGTCGCCTTTCATCTACCGGCAGCAGCACGCGCCGCACCTGCGGACGATACGCGAGGAGGTGTTCGGCCCGCACCTGGCATTGATACCCTTCGACAACGACGAGCAGGCGATCCACATCTACAACGACACGCCTTACGGCCTGTCGATGGCGGTGATCACCGAGGACTATCGCCGCTGGCGGCTGTATCGCGACGAGTGCGAATACGGCATGGGCTACGTGAACCTGCCCTGCATAGGGGCCGAGGTGCACCTGCCATTCGGCGGCGTCAAGCGCAGCGGCAACGGCCAGCCGTCCGCGGCCGCCCTGGTCGATGCGGTGACCCACCGCACGGCGTTCACCGTCAACCACGAGCGCCGCATCATCATGGCCCAGGGAATGAGCGCCCAGACTCCGGAAAGCGATTAACACATCGATCTCCCACGACGGGAGGTGATTGAGAGGAGAGCCCATGGTTACCGTGAACACCGCCCAGCACAAAGCACCCTTGTTGAAGACCGCGCTGCCGGGCCCCAAGGCGGCGGCCTGGATCGCCCGCGACGACCAGGTGATGTCACCCTCGTACACCCGCGGCTATCCGCTGGTCGCCGCGCGCGGCCAGGGCTGCGACCTGGAAGACGTCGACGGCAACTGGTTCCTCGACTTCACGGCCGGGATCGCCGTCACGGCCACCGGGCATGCCCATCCCGAGGTGGTGGCGGCCATTACCGACCAGGCATCGCGGCTGATCCACATGTCGGGCACCGATTTTTACTATCCCCCGGAGATCGAGCTGGCCGAGCGTCTGGCCCGGCTGGCGCCGGGCAACAAGCCGAAGCGCGTGTTCTTCACCAACAGCGGCACCGAGTCCATCGAGGCCGCCTTGAAGCTGGCCCGTTACCATACCGGCCGGCAGCGCGTCCTATCGTGCTACGGCGCCTTCCACGGCCGGACCTACGGCGCGATGTCGCTGGGTGGCTCGAAGGCGCTGCACCAGCGGGGCTTTGGCCCGATGCTGCCCGGCGTGCATCGCATCCACTTCAATTGCAAGCGCGACGAGCTGGAAGAGCAGTTCGCCACCGTCTGCCCGCCGGACGAAGTGGCGGCCATCTTTGTCGAGCCGGTCCAGGGCGAAGGCGGCTATCGGGTACCGTCGCCCGGTTTTCTCGGTATGTTGCGATCGGTTTGCGACCAGCATGGCATCCTGCTGGTGGCCGACGAAGTGCAATCCGGGATGGGCCGCACCGGCACCATGTTCGCCGTGGAGCACTTCGGGGTCATTCCTGACATGCTCTGCCTGGCCAAGGGCATTGCCAGCGGCATGCCGCTGGGCGCGATGGTGGCCGACGCCGACTTGATGACCTGGCCGCCCGGCAGCCATGCCTCGACGTTCGGCGGCAACCCGGTCAGTTGCCGAGCGGCGCTAGCCACGCTGGATCTGCTCCAGCGTGAATACTTGGAGAATGCCCGCCTGAGCGGCGCTCAGCTTATGGCTGGGCTGGAGCATCTCGCGAAAAGCTGCGCCAACCTGGCCAACCCGCGCGGCCTGGGCCTGATGCTGGCCATCGACGTCGTCGATTCCCAGGGCAAGGCGGACCCGGAGTTGCGCGACTCGATCGTCGACGAGTCGTTCGAGCGCGGCTTGTTGCTGTTGGGTTGCGGCCGCTCGGCCATCCGCTTCTGTCCCGCGCTGTGCGTCACCGCCCAGCAGGTCGACATTGCCTTGGGTATCCTCGCCCAGGCCTGCTCAGCCGCCACGGATTAAATGTTCGCAGTGACCGGATTCATCCGGTCGAGTTGGGCTGTCTGGTCCGCCATGTAGTCTGGCTCAGCACTCGTCTATGGGGCGCCGGAAGTCATTTCCGCGCTTCGCCGGCAACGGCGGACAGCCCGCCTGACGCGAATTGCACCAGGTGGTCGACCACGGCCTCGGCATCGTCGGAGCCAAAGCCGAAGCTGGGAAACATCCGCTTCAGCGTCCGCCGGTCGCACACCAGCAGCATGAAACAGGGGGCCATCACGCTCAAGCAGCCGCGGGCCACGGCCGGATGGTCCTCGGGCAACTCCATCAGCTCGCCCACGATGGACCGCAAGATGCGCGTCTTGGGCAGCAGCTCCTTCTCGCGCAGGACGTCGAGCGCCGGCGAGGGGGCCACGATCTCGCGCCCCAGCACCCGCGGCACCCACGAAGACGACACCCGACCGCACCGGGCACTTGGCCGACGCACACCCCGAGAAGTGTTCG
>JBBDNX010000341.1:0-4595 GCA_040877345.1 Pirellulales bacterium | reverse complement strand
CCACACGGCCAGGGGCATGGTAGGTTGCGGCATCTTCGACGTGCAGGTGGCCGGCGAGTTCGGCATGGCGGTGGCCATTGCCAAGGGCACGCCCGCCAGGCCGCTGGTCGAACCCGAGGACCTGTACGAGGCCCGCATCGTGGCGGTGAGCGAGCCTGCACGGCGACTGGGCATCGAGCCGGGCATGTCGGGCAACGAGGCGCTGGCGAAGCTGTTGTCTACGGCGACTTCTTCTTGAGCAGCTCGCCGACCAGGGCGTCGAGCTCTTTCAGCCCTTGCTGCTTGTCGACGTCGTAATAGCCGACGTGGTAGTGGACGATCTTGCCGTCCGGAGCGACCAGGACAAACAGCGGCAGCGCGGCCCCCACGATCCTCGGATCGCCGAACTGCTTGAGCAACTCGCCGCCGTCCAAGACGATCGGATAGCTGAGGTTCATGAAGCTCTTCAGCTTGCGGACGCCGGCCACCGCGGCCGGGCGGGCCGCCTCATCGTTCAACCGGCCGTCGACGGCGATGCCGTATATCTTGAGGCCGGCAGGCTTGTGCCGGGCGTACAGGTATTCCAGGTAGCCGACCTGGCCGTAGGGCTCTTCGAGCGGCTCGTGCCGGTAGTCCCAGAAGTGCAACAGCGTCACCTGCCCGGCCAGGTCCGAGTCGGCGAGCTTGTCGCGGCCGGTGCCGGCGGTGAATCGCGGGACCTGGCTGCCTTGATACTTGTCTCGCAACTGGCCCACGGCGTCGGCCCGGCCCGACTGCAGTTCCAGGTCGCGCACAGCGGCCCGGACCAGTTTTGCCAGCGGCCCGGTGCTGGCAAGCTTTTCGACCTGCGGCAGGTGCTCGGCCAGCACGCCCCGTTCTTCGCTCGTCCAGGCATCGCTCTCGGTCCGGGGTGGTCGGTTGAGGCGGGCGCGCAGGCCGGTCATGGCCTCGAAACCGGCCAAGGCGGCGGCAAGCTGTTCGCCGGTCAATCGCTCGCTTCCCAGCAGCCGCCACTGGAGCCGGTACTCGGTGCCCTGGTTCATGAACACGCGCTCTTCGAGTTGAACCACGAGCGAGTGGTCGTCCACCCACAGCGTGCGCTGGTGGCCGAAGCGGTTGTGCACCTGGATCGGCCAGGCGGCCCGCTCGCCGATCTTCTCGCGCTGGGCCACCTCGTATCGCAGCCCTTCGGCCTCCCAGGCAGCTCCCTCGGCGAGCGGCCTGCCGGCGATCAACAGCGGCGGCGGCAGCGCCACGATGCTCTTGCCGTCGCCATAATCGTAGAGCAGGCTGGGTCCGGGGTGGCCGACCGGGTTGGCTTGCTCGTCGAGCGTGACGAGGCCGAACCGTTCGGCCCAAGGCCAGGCGCCCTGTCCGCGCTCTTCGACCAGCCAGAACAGGCGGCTGCCCGGTTCATCGCCTGGTGCCGCCAGCATCGTCAGGTCGAACGATTTGGCCGGTTCAGCCAGCGAGCGGTCCGCTTGGACCTGCGCCACCGAGCCCTGGAATACCAACTGCGTGCCGGCCGCCAGCGCGGCATCGTCCGCCGGCGCGCTTGTTAAAAGCGCCAGCCAGGTGAGAGATGACAGCATCCGAGACCTTTGGTTTGGGGTATTCGTTCCTGCGTATCGTGGACCAGCCGATTGTAACCTCGGAGCCTGAAAAAGACGACTCAATACGGAAACAGTTTCGTGCCTAGGAGAAACAGGCTAAAATTGACATGCGGCCTAAGATTGCTGATAATTCTCCAGGCTGCACGCACGCGAAGATGCTTTTCTCCTTCGCTGCGGCGCCGATGTTAGCCCCAGCGCAAGGCGGCATTGATGCACGAGACAAGAATAGCGCAGCTCGAGCGAGAGAACGAGCGCCTGCGGCAACACGCCGCTGACTTGGCAACGGAGTTGCTCGGCAACATCATCCAGATCACCGGCTCCTTGTTCGGGGGAGAGGTCACGGTCAAGGAGGGCTGCGATCCGGAATTCCCGGACGACAAGTATGTCGTCTTTGCCGTAGAGACCGGCCTGGACCCCAGCGAGCTAGTTGAAGCGGAACATGAGTGGGTGAAGGCCATCGAGGCCATGGCACCGCGCTGGAATTCCGTCCGGCTATCGATCCGCCCCATCTAAATGGATATGGATGGCAATGACTTCATAGAATTCGCCGGCAAGCTAGCGGCTTCGAAGACGTGTGGCCCCGCTGGTTACCGTAGCGCAACGAGCCGCGCGTACTACGGAGCATTTCATCTTGCCCGCTCATTTCTTCATCAGTCCGGGTTCTACTCGGTCAAGGGTGGTAATGAGCACCAATGGGTGCACAGGCACTTTCTCAACTGCCAGTTCAACGAGGCGCGCGAGGCAGGTAGGCTATTGGAGAATCTTCATGAAAGCCGCAAGGAGGCGGACTACGACCTGGCACGCTCCTATGCTGACGATGCCAAGAACGCGAGAGCCTGCGTCGATAGAGCAGACCGGATCCGAGACAGGATAAATCGCTGTAGCGCTCCCGAGAACCTATCGGTCGTTCAAACCGAAATGCTCCACTACCGCAAGCTTGCGGGCTTGACTTGACACGCGGCAGCCAATCCGAGTTGGCAGGCAATCCCAAGGTCCCATGGCATCTTGCGTGCCGACCGCGCTTCGATATACTGGTGGTTTCGCCCCGGCCTGGCTGGCGTGAACTAGTTCGCTCGAAGCTGTTTGCGGAGGATCTTGTCGATGCCTAAGTCGTGTGAAGTCTGCGGAAAAGCCCCCACGGTGGGCAACTCGATTACCACCCGCGGCAAGGCCAAGTACCTGGGCGGCGTCGGCACCAAGATCACCGGCATCACCCGCCGGCAGTTCAAACCCAACCTGCAGCGCGTCCGCGTCACCGTCCGGGGCACCAACAAGAGCATGCGCGTCTGTACGCAGTGCCTCCGCAGCGGCGCGGTCACCAAGCTGGTCAAGGCGGCGCCGTTTCGCCTCCCGGCCGCCGAGCAGGGGGCCAAGGCCGGCGCTCCCGACAAGGCCGCCCCGGCCAAGCGCGCCCAGCGGGCCAAGAAGCCGCGCGCAGCCAAGAGCTGAACCGCCATAAGCTGAGCTTGCCATGAGCCTTTCCCGCGACCAGGTGCAGAAGGTTTCGCTGCTGGCCCGCCTGCGGCTGAGCGAGGCCGAGCTGGAGACGATGACGGCCCAGCTCGGCCAGATCGTCGGCTACGTCGAGCAGCTTTCGGAGCTATCGACCGATGACGTCGAGCCGATGGCCCACGCCGTCGAGCTTTCCAACGTGTTTCGCGATGACGAGCCGCGCGGCAGCTTCGACCGCCGCGAGATGTTGTCCCAGGCGCCGAGGACCGACGGCGAGTTCTACCTGGTGCCGCCCGTGCTCGACTGAGCCGGCAACGGGCCTTGGCCCTTCGCCGCGGACAAGGTCCCCACTCCATGTCCCTGATCGAACTCTCTGCCACCCAATTGCTGGCCGAACTGGAAGCCCGGCGGATCACCTCCGTCGAGTTGACCCAGGCCTGCCTGGCCCAGATCGAGCGGCACGACGGCCGCGTCGGCGCCTTTCTGCGCGTCGACCCCCAGGGAGCACTCCAGCAGGCCGAGCGCATCGACCAGCGCCGCCGCAACGGCGAGCCCGTGGGGCGGCTGGGCGGCCTGCCGGTCGCCGTCAAGGACCTGCTCTCGAGCCGCGGCGAGCTGACCACCTGCGCGTCCCGCATGCTCGAAAACTTCAGGCCCCCCTACGACGCCACCGTCGTCGCCCGTCTGAAGGCCGCCGACGCCGTCTTGTTGGGCCGCACCAATATGGACGAGTTCGCCATGGGCGGTTCTACCGAGAACTCCGCCTTCCAGAAGACCCGCAACCCCTGGGATCTGGAGCGGATCCCCGGCGGTTCCAGCGGCGGAGCGGCGGCTTGCCTGGCCGCCTCGATGGTCCCCCTGTCGATCGGCACCGACACGGGCGGCTCGATCCGCCAGCCCGCCGCCTTGTGCGGCGTGACCGGCCTCAAGCCGACTTACGGCCGGGTGAGCCGCTACGGGCTGGTCGCTTTCGCCAGCAGCCTCGACCAGGTGGGCCCGCTGGCCCGCACGGCCGAAGACGCGGCGCTGGCGCTGGAAGTGCTGGCGGGCCACGACCCGCTCGACTCGACCAGCGTGGACCGGCCGGTGCCCAACTATCACCAGACGGTGCGGCGCCCGCTGGAGGGCTTGCGGCTGGGCCTGGTGCGCGAGCATTTCGGCCCCGGCCTCGACGGCGAGGTCGAGCAGGCGGTCCGCGAAGCGGTCCGCGTGTATGAGTCGCTCGGGGCCAAGGTCAAACAGGTGTCGCTGCCGCACAGCAAGTATGGAGTGGCAGCCTACTACATCATTGCGCCCAGCGAAGCTTCGAGCAACCTGGCCCGCTACGACGGCGTGCACTACGGCCACCGCACGGACGAGCGGGCGCTTGCCGATGAGCTGGCGAGCGAGCGGCAGGCGCTGGGTCTGGGGCGCGAGGACGAAGTCGATTCGGCGCTGGTGCGGATGTATCGCCGCAGCCGCTCGGAGGGATTTGGGCCCGAGGTGAAGCGGCGGATCATGCTGGGCACGTACGCGCTGAGCGCCGGGTACTACGATGCCTACTATCTCAAG
>JBBDNX010000340.1:0-4607 GCA_040877345.1 Pirellulales bacterium | reverse complement strand
GCTCAGGAAGCCGCCGCGCCGGCAACGACGCAGGCCGTGGAGAAAGCGGCCGGCCAGGCCGTGCCCGCCGCCCAGCCGCAGCCAGGGCGAGCGCAAGCGGGTCAGCCAGGGCAGCCGGGTCAACCGCAGCCCGGTCAGGCGCAGCCGGGTCAGCCTGGTCAAACGCCTGAAGGGCAAAAACCTGCCGAAGGCGCCAAGCCGCCCGAAGGCGTCAAGCGTCCGGACGAACCGCCTCAGCCTCCCGATCCCAAAGAGCTCGATATCAAGCCCGACGCCGACGGGATGCTGTCGTTCAGCTTCAAGGGGCAGCCCTGGCCCGCCGTGCTGGAATGGCTGGCCGACGTCTCGGACATGAGCCTGCACTGGCAGGAAGCGCCGGCCGGTTACCTGGACCTGACTACTCGCGGCCGCTATTCGGTCGAGGACGTGCGCGACCTGATCAATTCCGTGCTGCTGTCCAAAGGCTACACGCTGTTGCGCAACGGCGAGATCCTGATGGTGGCCAACACCAAGACGCTCGACGCGAGTCTCGTGCCCCGCGTCCGTCTCGATGAGCTGGACGATCGCGGGCGGTACGAGCTGGTCAAGGTCTTGTTCGATCTCGACTGGCTGGTGGCCGAAGCGGCAGCCGAAGAGGTGAAGCCGCTGTTGAGCCCGCACGGCAAAGTGACGGCGCTCAAGAACACGAACCGGCTCGATATGCTGGACACGGCCGGCAACCTGCTGAAGATCCGCGAGCTGTTGTCGGAGGAGCAGTCGGATCGCGGCCAGGAGCGGCTGATTCGAACGTTTAAGCTGCAACATACCCGGGCCTCCGACGTGGAGGAGACGCTCAATACGCTGCTGGGTCTGGAAAAGAAGGAATCATCGGGGCCGATGACGCCGGAACAGCAGATGCAGGCCCAACAGCGGGCGATGATGATGGCGCAGCAGCAACAACAGCAACAACAGCAGCAAGGAGGCGCGCCGGCCGGACCCAAGAAAGAGGCGCCGGTCTACCTGGCGGTGAACCAGCGTGAAAACGCCATCCTGGTCAACGCGCCGCCTGACAAGATGGCCATCATCGAGCAGGCTATTCTGGCCGTCGACGTGCCGCAGGAGCGGTCGCAAACGCTCTTGGCCAACTTGCAGCGAATGTCAGTGTACCGCTTGTCCGGAGTCACTCCTGATAGCCTCGTCCGCGTGCTGGAAGAGCTGGGCGGCCTGGATCCGGCGACTCGGCTGGAAGTGGATGCCAACAACAAGGCCATCATCGCCTACGCTCCGCTGGCCGACCACCTGTTGATTCGCTCGCTGGTCGATAAGCTCGACGGCACCGGGCGGACGTTCGAAGTCATTCAATTGCGCCGGCTCAGTGCCGAATACGTGGCCGGCTCCATTATGATGCTGATGGCCGGTCCGGAAGAGGACAGCAATAGCCGCCGCAACCGCTATCCGTATTATTTCTACGGCAGCTACGGTTCGCAGCAAGAGGAGAAGGCTGCCGACAGGTTCCAGGTCGAGGCCGATATCGAGCACAATCGGCTGCTGCTGAGGGCCAACGAGGTCGAGCTGGCCGAGATCAACGACCTGTTGCTGAAGCTGGGCGAGATTCCCCCCGGCGCCCGCAACATGAACACGATGCGAATCATTCCTGCCACGCCGGGCGACGAAACGCAGGACGTGCTGGAGCAGCTCAAGCGGCTCTGGCCGTCGATCAGCGAGAATCCGCTCGAAGTCGAAACGGGCGGATCGAAGACCCGCAAACCCACCCGCGAGCGGCCCCCGGCCGAAGAAGAGGAGGAAGACGCAGAGGCGATTCAGCCGTTGCGCGACGCGCGGTCGGGCGCGGGCCGAGATCCCGTGGCGCGAAGCGGCGCGCAAGGCGCTCAGCCCGTTACCGCGGTGTTCAAGCTCGCGCAGACTGTCAAGCCGGCCACACCGCCCGGGTCCGACGAATTGCTGGCGGACGCCGGCGAAAACGCCGCCGACGAAACTGCCGAGCCGGCCGAGCCTGCCGAGGAAGGGTCCGGGCCGGCCGACGAGCCGCGCGACGCTGACGGCCCCGGACGGCTAGACGAGGCGGCCTCGGATGAAGTGGATCCAGGCCAGACGCAGTTCGATGAGCGGGCCTTGCGGCCACAGCGCGAAAGAGTCGACGAGGAGGCCGCGGGCGCTGATGACCAGCCGGCCCGGCGACGCAAGTCGCCTGCTCCGGTCAAGATTACGATTGGCCCCCATGGCCTGGTCGTTTCGTCGACCGATACGGAGGCCCTGGACCAGATGGAGGAACTGATTGCCAATATCATGCCTTCACGGCAGAGCTTTAAGATATTCACGCTCAAGCACACGTATGCCAAGGACGTCGTCTACCTGCTCAAGGACATTTTTAAGGAGGACGACAAGGATTCGTCGCGCTCGGACATGTTCAGTTCATGGTACTACGGTTACCCTTCCAGCGACGGCAGCGACAAGAAGACGAGCAGCCTGTCGAAGCGCCGGCCGCTCAAGTTTGTGGCCGACTCGCTGACCAATACCATCCTGGTGCAGGGGGCCGACGCCGACCAGCTTGCTGAAATCGAGTACCTGATCGAGCTGTACGACCGGGTCGAACCGCCCGATTCGAACTCGGTCCGCCGCACCCAGAGAATCATCTTTCAATACGCCGAAGCGAAGCAGGCGGCCGAAGTGATCAAGGACGTGTTCCGCGATCTGTTGAGCCCCAACGACAAGGCGCTGGTCGGCAGCCAGCCGCAGCAGCCCCAGAAGGACGATCGGGAGGGGGGGTATTATCGGTCGATCTTCAGCTATCTGACCGAAGACACCGACGAGTCGGGCAATATCCCGCGGTTCAAGGGGATGCTTTCCATAGGTATCGACGAGCGCGGCAATGCCCTGGTCGTTTCCGCGCCGCAGATCTTGCTGGCCGACGTGATCAACATGGCCAAGCAACTGGACGAGGGGGCCAGGCCGACGCGCCCGGTGGTCCAGATCAAGCGCCTGCGGCAGCCGGGCACCGCCTCGCAGATTCAGCAGGCTTTCGGCACTCCCAAGGCGGGGCCGGCAACTCCAGCGTCGCCGCCGCCGGCCGGTCCCAACGGACGCAATGGACCCAACGGCAGAGACGGCCAGCAGCCGGCGCAAACCAACGGCGGAGCGACCGCTGCCGTGCCCAGCGGCTAAGGATCTTATCAAGCGACCGTGGCATTCGGTGCCTGGTAGCATTAGGGTGCCGGCACGGCATGAGCGACTCGCCAGAGTTCTGGTCGAACGGGCACGGCCCGAATTCTGGCGCTCTCCGGCTACGAGGCGGAGCCTGCTCGATCGGTAGGGGGCATCACAGGTACGGGCAATGGATGCCCGCCGCTGACAAAAGCGCCCTGTACGGGACCAGGATCAAGGCGAGGATCGCGAAGGTAACATACCCCAGCGCGCGGCGGGTGGTGTTGATGGGGGTGATGTCGTTCAGCGGGGGCGCCCCTCGTCCCGCAATGAAGTAAATAATGATGGCCCAGACGATCAGTGCATGCCATTTGGTAATGGCCAATAAGATGAGCGTCCACATGGCGACGTTGCTGATCCACCCGCCCACGCGGCTACCGAACATGGCCCGGGCGATATGCCCGCCGTCGAGCTGGCCGATGGGCAGGAGATTGAGGGCCGTTACCAGCAGACCCAGCCAGCCCGCGAAACCGAGCGGGCTCAGCTCCAGAACGCGGCCGGGCTGAAGCGCCTCGGGCAGCGCGATCTTCGCCAAGAGGGCCATCAGGAGGGAGGAATCGGCCGAGGTGCCACCGAGAATGCCGCCCACGGCCGCCGCAGGCCCGGCCGGACCGGCCATGCGCACGATCGACGAATCGAGCCCGATCAACAGGGCCGGGACCGCTACTACCAGGCCGGCCAGCGGACCGGCCACGGCCACGTCGAACAGCGCCTTGCGCGTCTCGGGGGGCGACCGCATCTGGATAAACGCGCCGAAGGTGCCCAGGGCGAAAGGGACGGGAATGAAATACGGCGGCGTGACACGCATGCCATGCCGCAGCGCCGTGAAGTAGTGTCCCAGCTCGTGAAGGCCCAGGATTGCCAACAAGCCAAGCGAGTAGGGCAGCCCCACGCCGAAGCGGCTCGGTTCCACCAGCAGGTTCACCCCCTGGTGGGCGGCACCCGCCCAGGTGGTGGTGAGCACCGTGAGCCCGAAGAGCAGCCAGTGGACGCCTGGCCGGATCGGCCGGTCGAGCACGGCTTGCTCGGCCTGGGGCACCAGCACCAGCGCGGCCCCGAATTTCGGGTCTTCCCGCAGCAAAGGAATGAACCGCTCGCCCAGGGCTTCTCGGAGCCGGGTGAATGCGATGTCGGCAGGCTGGCGCAAGGCGCCGCGGACCACCAGCACCCCGTGATCTTCGCGAACCACTTGCGGCTCGATGAACGAGTCGACGACGGATGGCAAATGGTCGGCGTATGGCTCCAACGGCCTGACCAGCACCGTCTCTTCCCGGGGCGGTGGCGCGGCGGGCAACAACATCCAGACGAGCAAGAACGTGAGGAACAACAATAACCAGAACCCCAAGCTGCTGACAAAGAATCCGCCGCCGGGGAGAAGGAAAAGCACCACCAGCGGCATCAGCAAT
>JBBDNX010000339.1:0-4612 GCA_040877345.1 Pirellulales bacterium | reverse complement strand
GCGGGCCCGCGCCACGGGAACATCGGCCAGACGGATCGCCGCCGCGCTCAGCAGCACCGCGAACAACAACGCCGCTACCGCGGCCAGCGAGGCCACCTGGGGATGCCGCCGGCACCAGCGCCAACTCCTGGCCGCCGGACCAATGGGGCGGGCCAGGATCGGCTCGCCGGCCAGGAACCGCCTCAACTCTTCCCCCAGCTCGCCGGCTGTGGCATAACGCCGCGCGGGGTCCTTTTCCAAGCACTTCAGGGCGATTGTCTCCAAGTCGCGGGGGATCACCGCATTGAGCTGCCGGGGGGCCGCAGGCTCGCGGTGAATGACCTGCATCACCGTGGCCACCGGCGTGGCAGCCTGGAACGGCGGCCGGCCCGTCAAGGCCGTATAAAGCACGGCGCCTAACGAATAAACATCGGTCGCGGGGCTGATCTTGTCGGTGTGCCCGGCCGCCTGCTCGGGCGGCATGTAGTTAGGCGTGCCGAGCACGGCGCCGTCGCTGGTCAGGCCGCTGTCTTTGGCCACGCGCTTGGCCAGGCCGAAATCGGTGACCCGGGGGCGGCCTTCCTTGTCCAAGAGGATGTTCTGGGGCTTGAGGTCGCGATGGATGACGCCCTGTTCGTGCGCGTACTGAATCGCGTCGCACACGTCGACCATCAGCTCGGCCGCGGCGCTTGGTTCCAAGGGCCCCTGCGCCAACTGGGCAGCCAGGCTCGTGCCCTCGACAAATCCCATGGAGAAAAAATGGCATCCCTCGTGCTCGCCAACTTCGTACACCGGCACGATGCCCGGATGGTCCAGGTGGGCGGCCGCTTCGGCCTCGACGTGGAACCGCGAGACGTCGTCGGCCGACGCGAGCTGCCCGGCGAGGATCATTTTGACGGCGACATCGCGGTTCAGCTTGAGCTGCCTCGCCTTGTAGACGACTCCCATGCCGCCGCGCGCGATCTCGAACAGCAGCTCGTAATCGCCGAAGTACCGCAGCCGCATCGGTCCGGGCTCCTTGCGGGCGGCGCCGCCGGCCGTGGTGGGGTCCAGCTCGCCCGCCGCGGCCAGCCCGATCGTGGGCAAGTCGTTGCCAGGGAATGCAGGAGTGCGGGCGCCGATCGATGCCCGATCACCGGCCGCGGCCAGCCGAATGTCGAATCGGTCGAACAGCCGCCGCAATTCGTCGGCCAGCTCGGGGTGCTCGGCGAGCAACTGCTGGCGGTCGAGCGGCCGACCTTGTTCGATGATGCCGGGATACACCCTTCGCAGCTCATCGCCTAGCGAGTCGTGCGAGGCGTCGTCGTTTTGGGCAGTGGTCATGATCGCAAGCGGCGTCGTTCGAACAGACGGATGTCATGATAGCCCCTGACGCAAGCGCAGACGAACTGGCGGTCCCACCGCGCCGGGAACGGGTTCCGCGGCAAGACGCTCGATGCGTCTCTGGGCAGTACCCCTGGCCAGCCGGCCGTCCGGACGGGTAGGATCGTGATAACCCGCTCGTTCCGGAGTTTCTAGATGCTCAGATGTATTCGCCATAGCCGGCTGTTGCTTGCCGCATCGCTGGCGATCGCCGCGGGGTGCCGGCCGGCGTCGAACCCGCCCGCTGCACCGTCCGCGGCCCAGGCCGCCGATCGGGCGGCCCTCAAAGCGTCTGGGGCGACTTTCCGGCCGGGGCCGGCCGCTGGCGGGGCCGCGGCCCCGGGCGAGTGGCCCAACTGGCGCGGGCCGACCCACGACGGGATCTCCGGCGAAACAGGCTGGACTAGCGACTGGCCCGAGGAAGGCCCTGCCCAACTTTGGACGGCCCAGGTCGGCACCGGCTTCAGCAGCATGGCGGTCAGCCAGGGGAGGCTGTACACCATGGGCCACCGCGGCGGCAACGACAGCGTCTTCTGCTTCGACGCGGCCACGGGCGAAACGCTGTGGGAACACTCGTATGCCTGCGAGCTGGTCGACAACCTCCACGAAGGCGGGCCCGCGGCCACACCCACGGTCGACGAAGGACGAGTTTATACGTTGAGCAAGGAAGGGCACTTGTTTGCCCTCGACTCTTTGACCGGCGCGGTGATCTGGCAGCAGGAGCTGCAGAGGTTGTTGGGCGTGGAGCAATGCGAGTGGGGCTTTTCCTGTTCGCCTTTGGTATTGGGCGAGCGGCTGATCGTGGAAGCGGGCCGCACGGCCGCCCTGGACAAGTCGAGCGGCGAGTTGATCTGGCAGACCGACGCTTACCGGGCCGGCTACGGATCGCCCGTGGCCTTTGACCATGAGGGGCAGACGCTGATCGCGGTCTTGAACAACGACTGCCTGTTGGTGGTCCGCGCCGACGATGGGGCAGAAGTGGCCCAACACCCCTGGGAGACCGACTACGCGACGACGGCCACGACGCCGATCGTCTCCGGCGACACGATCTTTATCTCCAGCGGCTACAACCGGGGCTGCGCTCTTGTCAAGCTGTCGGGGGGCGAACTGGAAGTCGTTTACGCCCACCGCGAGATGAGCAATCACATGAACAACTGCGTCCTCTGGCGGGGGCACCTCTACGGGTTCGACGGCAACTCGAACAACCGCCGGCTGGTGAACCTGGTCTGCATGGACCACGCCTCGGGCGAGATCCGCTGGAACCAGGACGGCCTGGGTTGCGGAAGCTTGATGGCGGCCGACGGCAAGCTCTTGCTGCTGGGAGACCAGGGCGAACTGGCCATTGCCCGCGCCGCGCCGGACGGCTACGAGGAGCTCTCCCGCGCCCGGGTGCTCGGCGGCCGCACCTGGACTGTTCCCGTGCTCTCCGGCGGCCGCATCTACTGCCGCAACGCCGCCGGCGACCTGGTGTGTCTGGACGTGAGCGGTTGAACGGGCAGGTCAGTTCCCTCGCTTTGCAAGAGTGATGGCCTCGCCTAGCAGCTCGGAGGCCTGGTCGAGACAGGCAGTCATCTCCTCGTCGACCCGGTCGGCGGCGGCGGACCAGGCGCGGTTGATCTGCCGCTCGGCCGCCGCGTAACGGTCCATGATCTCGGCGTAGCCGGCCAGCCCAAAACGGGCGACGATGAGCGGGCGGGAGTCGACGAAGTCCGCCATCTGGCGCTTTTGCAACTCGGTCAGTCGGCTGACCACCACGTCGAGCCGGGCGGGCTTGCCGGGCATGGCTGCCACGTCCCGCCGCAGTTCGTCGATCGTGTCGCGGATGCCCTGCAAGGCCTGGTCGGGCGACAAGGTGCCAGCGGCGTTGGCGGACACGGTGATCAATCGGCGAGAGCTGCTGCGGATCATCAAGGCGCCCGCCACGAGCCCAGCCACCGAAGCCAGGAAGATCCACTTGCCGGGCCAGAGGGGCAGAGGGCTTCCCTCCGGCCAGAACTGCTTGACTTGGACATATTCGACGTCCGCCTCGCGTAAACGCTTCAACAAGGCGGGGGTCAATTCTTCCCCCGGATTGGCCAGCGGGGCCATGCCCCCGCCGGCTGCCGCGGCAGCGCCCGCCGGCGCGTTGAGAGTGAGGCCCGCCAGCAGGTCATCGGCGAGATTCAGAGGCGCCAAGTACGCCGTGGCCGCGGCGAGCGCGCCCGACACGAGTGAAGCCGTGACCAGAATGGCGCCGACAAGGTTCATCGACTCAACTCCGAGCCAACACGATCAGGTTGATCACCATCGCCAGAATGGCCTCGCCGACGATCAATCCGGCGCAGAGTGGTACACCCCACTCCTCGGCCCAACTTCGCCCGGCCACTTTGCCGACCAGCATGTTGGCCAGGCAACCCAACCCATAGGTCATCACGTACTTGACGGGCAGGTAAACGGAAATACCCACCAGCACGCCCAAGCCGGCAATGGGTCCCAGCCCCAGGCCAGCGCCCAGCACGGCCCCCGCAACATAAAGGGCATAGGGCATCTCGTCACCCTGAATACCCTTGACCACGGCTTCCAGAGCCTGGGCCTGCGGGGCGGTGGTGGGCGTGCCTGGGCCGATCGGGATTTGATAGGTCGTCTTGTTGACTTCAACGATCAGCAACAGCGTGCCCATGCTGATCAAGGGTCCCATCCAAACCGTGAGCAGCTCAACGACCTGCTGCCGTCTGGGCTGAGCGCCCACCAGATAACCGGTCTTGAGATCGGACATCATGTCGGCCGCGCAGGTGGTGGCCACGCACAGCGCGGCGCCGAGCAGGACAGCGCCGCCGACTTCGCTCGGGCCCGCCAGCAGCATCACCAACACGACGGTCAGCAATGCCATGCCCGAGATGGGGGACCAGTCGGTCATGCCGGTGCACTGGGAAATGATG
The DNA here is from genome assembly GCA_040877345.1 of Pirellulales bacterium. Classification (GTDB taxonomy): domain Bacteria; phylum Planctomycetota; class Planctomycetia; order Pirellulales; family JAICIG01; genus JBBDNX01. The sequence goes on along the minus strand of JBBDNX010000339.1, from coordinate 353 downwards.
ATGCCCGCGAACCAGATCCAGCCGGCCCCGACCAGCGCGATCACCATGTTGCGGAGGTGGTGATTCATGCCGCCGAGCAGGCCGCCCGTCGCCCGCTCATCGCTTACCAGGTCCGCGGCCACATAGAGGAGGATCACCGAGGCGATCACGGCGGCGACCAGGACTTTCAAACCTAATTCGTCAGTGCCTCTCCGGGTTTTTCCCGCCCGGCCAATGCTCTTGAGTGCCGCGAGGATGGCAGGCAGCGACGCAACCACTCCCAAGCAGGCGCCGCCCAGAATCATGCCGATGCCAAGGGGGCGGTACAAGTTTATGTGCGCAAAATCGGCTGCCTGAAGCGCGGCCACGCTCGC
>JBBDNX010000338.1:0-4620 GCA_040877345.1 Pirellulales bacterium | reverse complement strand
GAAGAGCATCCCGCCGAGGGGATCGACCGGCTCGATTTCGCCGCCCTGCCCGCCACCGTGCCCGTAACGATCGACTTGTCCAACCCCGCCGCGCTGGCCGTCCACGGCAGCCGCTCGACCGCCCGCACCGTCCGCACCAACACCGGCATGGAGGCGAACGTCGAGGACGCCACCGGAGGCGCCGGCGACGACACGATCACCGGCAACGCCGCCAACAACAAGCTGATCGGCGGCAAAGGCAACGATGTCTTGAGGGGCGGCCCCGGCCACGATTCCCTCACGGGCGGGCCCGGCGACGACACCCTCGATGGCGGCAATGGCAACGACACCTACATCTTCGCGGCGGCCCCGTCGGCAGAGATTGACTGGGTGCACGAGCTGGCCGGCACGGGAACGGGCGTCGACCTGTTGAGCTTCGCGGGTCTTAACGCCAGCACGCCGGTCTGGGTCGACCTCAATCTCGATTCGGGCATGGCCACGCACGCCAACCGCACGATCCATGCCGGGCCGGGCGAGGCCGCCAACTTCGAGAATGTCACCGGAGGCGCCGGCGACGACACGTTCATCGGCAACGCCGCCAACAACAAGCTGATCGGCGGCAAGGGGAACGATGTCTTGATCGGCGGCCCCGGCCACGACTCGCTCACCGGCGGCCCTGGCAACGATACCTTCAAGGGCGGCGATGGCAACGACACCTACATTTTCGCCGCGGCCGCGGCGGCCGAGATCGACTGGGTGCACGAGCTGGCCGGACCCGGAACCGGGATCGACCTGTTGAGTTTCTCCGGCCTCAGTGCCAGCATCCCGGTCTGGGTCGATCTCAACCTGGACTCGGGCATGGCCACGCACGCCAACCGCACGATCCATGCCGGGCCGGGCGAGGCTGGCAACTTCGAGAACGTGACCGGAGGCGCCGGCGGCGACACCCTCATCGGCAACGCCGCCAACAACAAGCTGATCGGCGGCAAGGGGAACGATAATCTGCTGGGCGGCGCCGGCAACGACACGCTGTTGGGCAGCTTGGGGAACGATACCCTGTCGGGCGGCCTGGGCAACGACCTCTTGCAGGGCGACGGCGGCAGCGACTTGTTCTTCCTCGACGGCACCGCCGGCGCCGACGACATCGACCTGAAGCTGCTGGCTTCAAACAAGGTCAAGGCGGAGCGGAGGGAAGTCGGCAGCTCGACGTTGCTGGAGGCCAAGACGATCCTATTCGATTCGGTCGATTTCATTCATGTGCGGGCCTTCGATGGTGACGACCAGATCGACGTAGCCGCGACCATCACCGGCGTTGACGGCGAGGTCGACGGCGGCGAAGGGATCGACGCTTGTTCGGCGCCGGAGGCCTGGGAAAAAGTGAACTGCGAGCTGTAAGCGGCGGGTATTGCTTTTCCAGGCGATTGCGTGCAAGTACACTAAGCACTGCACCGGGGGCAAGCTACCACCCAGCCAACCCCGTCGTCACACCACGACCCCCACCCGGAGTTCCTGCCATGTTTCTTCCCCGTTGCCTGCCGCTGGCGACATGCGCCGCGGCCGGTCTCGTGCTCTCCCTGACCGGCGTCCTGGCGGCGGCCGAAAAAGATCCGGCCGAGAGAACGATCGAGCTTGACGATGGCGATCGGATCATCTTCTTCGGCGACTCGCTGACGGCGCAAGGCACCGGGCCGGACGGCTACGTCACGCTGGTCCGCAACGCCCTGAAGGAAAAGCATCCGAAGCTCAAGCTCGAAGTGGACTCCGTGGCCACCGGAGGCCACAAAGTCACCGACCTGCTCAAGCGGGTGGACAAGGATGTGATCGCTCAAAAACCCACGATCGTGTTCATCCAGATTGGCGTCAACGATGCGGGCGCCGGCGTGACCCAGGATCAATTCCGCGAACAACTCGAAGAGCTGATCGGCCGGCTCCAGGACGGCGGCGCGAAAGTAATTCTCTGCTCGCTTACCAGCCTGGGCGAGAAGCACGATGGAACCAACCGCATCGATGGCCGCTTGGAGGAGCTGGCCGGCGTGGCCCGCGAGCTCGCCAAGGATTTGGACATTCCGCTCAATGACCTGCGGAAGGCCTTCGTCGAGTACTGGAAAGAGCACAACCCCGACAACAAGGACAAGGGAATCCTCACCTACGACGGCAACCATTTTAACGAAACCGGCCAGAAGTTCGTGGCCGAGCAGATGCTCGGCAAGCTGGAATAAGTACTGCCCGCCGTAGAGGTCGGGGTCGGACCACTCGGCCCGGTCAAGGAATATCAACAAATCCGATGAGAGCCGCGCTCGTTGCCGTTCGATTGTTGGCTTGTGGTGCGCTCGCGGCCTGCCCACTCTCCTTGGCGCGGGGCCAAGCGCCACAAACCGGGCCTGAAACCGAACAGCGGTTCCCGCCCCTGCGGGTGCCGGAAGGCTTCAAGGCCACGCTGTTCGCCTGCGATCCGCTGGTCGAGTACCCGTCGGCGATCGCCCTTGGGCCGCGGCCTGGCTCGATCTTCGTGGCGGCTGACTACATGACCGGCCTGGGAACCGAAATTATCCGCCGCGACGAGATTCGCTTGATCGAGGACACCGATGCCGACGAATACGCCGATCGGGCCACGGTCTACGCCGATGAGTTCAACTCGATCGAAGGTCTGACCTGGCATGCCGGCACGGTGTACGCGATGCACTCTCCTTTCCTCACGGCGCTGCGGGACACCGACGGTGACGGCCGGGCCGACGAGCGGCGCGACCTGGTGACCGGCCTCGGCTTGCCGCCCGAACAGAACCCGGTGCGGCTGCACTGCGCCAACGGCCTGGTGATGGGGCACGATGGCTGGCTCTACCTGGCGCTGGGCGACCACGGCTGCGACGTCCAGCGGCCAGAAGGTGACCGCCTGGTGCTCGAAGGGGGCGGCATCCTCCGCTGCCGGCCGGACGGCGGCGGCCTGCACGTCTTCGCCACGGGACTGCGGAACATCTACGACGTGGCCCTGGACGACGACCTGAATGTCTTTGTCCGCGACAACGAAAACGACGGCGGCGACTACAAGATCCGCGTCTGCCACAGTTTCTTCGCCGCCGACCATGGCTACCCATACCTCTACTACGAGCGGCCCGACGAGGCCCTGCCGCCGCTGGCCGACCTCGGTCTCGGCTCTTCGGCCGGCGGCCTCTCTTACCACGAGCGGCAGTTCCCCGCCGAGTACCGCGGCAACCTGTTCTTCTGCGAGTGGGGCAAAGCCGTGGTCCGCTATCGGCCTCAGCGCGCCGCGGCCGGTTTCTCCCCATTGAGCGAGATCGAGTTTGCGGCCGGGGCCGACAACGACCCCTACGGCTTCAAGCCGACCGATCTCGTAGTCGAGCGCGACGGCTCGCTGATCGTGGCCGACTGGGCCGACGGCCAGCAGCCCAAGCGGGGCCGCGGCCGCATCTACCGCATCACGTTTCCCGGCGGCCAAGCGGTGGCACCCGTGGAGGATTCGCACGAACTCGGATTGGCAGACTGGATCGCCCAGCTCGATTCGCCAGGCTATCACCAACGGCTCCTGGCCCAGGAAACGATCGCGGGTCGTGGCCCCGAGGGGCTGGCGGCGCTGCGCGACGCGCTTTCCCAGGGCCGCCTCGGCGTGCCGGCCCGTCTGCACGCCGTCTGGATCCTCGCCCGCCCGGGCGGTCCGGCAGCCATTGACGAGCTGTTCGAGTTGGCCAAGGCCGACGCTGAGCCGCGGGTGCAAGCCCAGGCGGTGCGTGCCCTGGCCGATCTGGCGGATCCGGTTCTCGTCGCTCATCGGCTCGACGCCGGACCGGGCGATGCGGAGCTGGCGGCCAGCCTGGCCACATGGGCCGAGGGCAAGGATCCCCGAGTGTTGCTCGAAGTGGTCGTGGCCGTGGGGCGGCTCGGCTGGCGAGATGCGCCTGGCTGGCTAAGAGACACGCTGGCCAGCCCCGACGCTGCACTGTCGCACGCGGCGATGCAAACGTTGCGGCGCTCGGGCAACTGGACCGCCGTCCTGGAGCTGGTGGACCTGCCTGAGAACCAACCGTTGCGGGCGATCGCGCTGGGGGCCGCGGCCGACCAGGCGGTGCCGGAATTAGTTGAGGGACTGATCGGCCGGCTACGCGAGGAACCTGATGCTCAGCGGCGGCGCCAATACGCGGACTTGTTGACTCGCGTTTATAAAAAACCGGCCGCCTGGGTCTATTGGGGCTTTCGTCCGCCGCCGCGCCCGCCCAACACGGTCGCCTGGGAGTCCACCGGCACAATCGAGCAAGCGTTGAACGGCGCACTGGCCGACCCGGAGCCTGCCGTCCGTTTGGCCGTGCTGCGGCGGATGCAGCGAGAAAAAATTCCCACCCGGCTGGCGACGCTGGGCGCGTGGCTTGGCCAGGAGATCGACGCGGACCGGCTGGCTGCCATCCTCGAATCGGTTCGCGAGCACCCGGCCGGCGAGACGCGCAAGCCGCTCGAGCAGGTCATCCGCTCAGCCGAAAAACCCGCGCCCAGCCGGCTGACGGCGTTGGACATGCTCACCGCCGGGCTGGACGCGGCGACCGAGGGGCGGCTGGCCACGCTGGCCGGCTCGCTCGACGACGGCCCGGTGCTTGCCGAAGCGCTTCGGCAGCTCGCCCGGCGGCCGGCCGGCGC
>JBBDNX010000337.1:0-4637 GCA_040877345.1 Pirellulales bacterium | reverse complement strand
GGGCCGCCAAACAGGGCGGCCCAGAGAGGCCAAGGGGGGCTTGCCGGGCCCGGGATGCCCAGCACGCCAGCAGCCGACTGTTTCGGCCGCCCCCCGAGCTAACCTTAACCGCCGCGGGGGTCTAGCCGCGACGGGTTGATTGCCAGCGACGCATCCTGCCGAGACAGCGCCCGCGGGCGAGATTCCTAGCGAGCCAGCTCTTTGCGGGCGCCAATCAACGTCTTCAGACGCTCGGCCAGCAAGGCCGCGTCGAACGGCTTCTTGAACGTTTCGTTGATGCTCGAGCGATCAAAGCTGTTGGAATTTCCGTCGTCGGGCAACAGTGCAATCAGGATCGTTTCGGCGTACTCGCTGTTGCGGCGCAGGTTCTGGCAGATCTGCAAGGCCTCGATCCGGCCGATCGAGAAATCGACGATGATGCAGTCGGGATGGAAGCTCTCGGCCTGGATGCCGGCTTCGAATCCGCTGGCGGCCACGGCCAGCTTGAAGGAGCGCTCCAGGGGCAGCTCACGCTTCAGGTTCTCGATCAAGACCTGGTCCTGGCCGACCACCAGCACCTTGGCCATGGCTTCGTCTTCGAGATCTCCCAGAGGCATTCCGTGCTCCTTGAGGAACCGGATCAGGTATTCGCGGGGAATACGCCGGTCCTGGGAGCCGGGGATGCGATAACCTTTCAGCCGGCCGGAATCAAACCACTTGCTGACGGTGCGCGGGGCCACCTTACAGATCTTGGCGACCTGTCCAGTTGTGAAGACCTTCATCGCAGGCTCTCCAATTACATTCGCTTTGGTTTGGAAGTTCACTCCGGCGAGGCGGTTGTGCTCCACCGGAGCTTGCGGGCCCCTTGTCTGCGGCCTGGCGGCTCTGTCGCGATCCTTCGTGGCGGCTGTGGGGTTCGAGCTACCCACCGCAAACATCTGGGTCGGGGCGTTGACGTTGGTATTCGCTTCGTTCGGCTGTGGTTCAGCTCCCTCTGATCCCGGCCTTACTGAGAGTCATCGGCGAGCAGGGCATCCGGAAGTCAGTGAAAATCCGTAAAATAGGGAAGCAGCGTTCCATTCGGTGTATTTCCGATTCCCAACGAGACCCTGGCGATGCGCTTAAACGCGTCGGCAGTTGGGCAGCGAGGAAAGCAAGCGACGGTTGCCGTCGCACCGCCGACGGCAACCGATTCAGGCGTGGCCTTTGGGCAGGTTCCCCCCTGCGGCTTTGCGGTCACGAGGCACCTTCCTTGGGGCAAGGAAAGTCCCGCGCTGTACAAGCCTTCCGAAAGGTATTTCGAGTGGCGGCGGGGTTTGACTTTAGAAAGTTTTCCCTTTCGTAGCGGACAGTCCGATCGCGGCGCCATTAACGTTTCGCCTGACTCGAACGCTTAGGAGGGCGGAAACGGTTGCACTAGATGCGCAAGCGCGCTGGATGGACAAGATGGGATCCGGGGCGGACGGGAACCTTGCGGAGCCTGCCGGCAAGAGTTTGCACCCAGGCACCGCTGACTACATTCTACGGGCGGCGGGCCGACGGTGAAGGGTAAACCACTCCCTACTCAGCGCTGTTAGCCGGCCTTCGGCCTTTCGCCTTCGGCCTGCTGCCTTTCGCTTTCGGCCGTGCCGTCTTCCGCGGCGCGGACTTCTTTTTGGTGGGGGAGGGCTTGCGGGAGGGCGGCTTCTTGCGGCGTGAACCTTTCCTGGCAGGTCCTTGTGCGGCCCGGGCCGCCAATAGCTCCAGCGCCTGTTCGAACGTGAGCTCCTCGACCGGCGTGCCCTTGGGCAGCGAAGCGTTCGTGGCGCCATCGGTCACATAGGGCCCGTAACGCCCTTCGAGCAGCTTGACCGGCTCAGCAGTGACGGGCGACTGGCTGAAGACCTTGATCGGCTCCTTCGGCGCGCCGAAGCCGCGGCGGGCCTTCTTCGGTTCGGCCAGCAGGGCCACCGCCTGCTCCAGCGTGATGTCCAGCGGCGAAAGCTCCGACGGGAGCGAACGGGTTTCCTGACCGCACTTGACGTAGGGCCCGAATCGCCCGTTGTACGCCCACACCTTCTGGCCGGCCAACGGCGAGCCGCTGTGGGGATGTTCTCCCAGCTCACGGGGCAGGCTAAGCAGCTTCAAGGCAGTGGCCAGGTCGACATCCTCGGCGTCCATCGACTTGAGCAGCGAAGCGTTCTGCGGTTTTTCCTCGTCCTGCGACGTGCCGCGCTGCACGTAGGGCCCGAAGCGGCCGACTTTCAAGAAGACCGGCTTCTTCGTCTCAGGACAGATACCCAGCGGCTCGTCCCCCTGAGCGGCCCGGTCGAGCATTTCCAGGGCCGCACGAATCGTCAGCTCGTCCGGCGGAAAGCCATCGGGAATGCTGGCCCGCCGCTCTCCCTGTTCCAGAAAAGGACCGAAGCGTCCCACGCGGACATAGATTTCCTTCCCAGCCTGGCCATTGCCGCCGGGAGTGCCCAGCGAGATGCGGCTGACGTCGCGGGCGTTGATCTCGTCGACCTTGTTCTCGAGCTGCCGCTTCAAGCCGACGTGGCCGTTGCCGAAATAAAAGGCCCGCAGGTAGTCGACGTGCCCCGCCTCGCCGCGGCTGATCGCGTCCAGATCGTCTTCCATCTGGGCCGTGAAGCGGTAGTCGACCAGGTCCGGCAGGTGCTCCTCCAGCAACTGGGAGACGGCAAAAGCGGTCCAGGTAGGGACCAGGGCGTTGCCTCGCTTGAAGACGTACTGGCGGGCCAGGATCGTATCGATGATCACCGCGTACGTGCTGGGACGGCCGATGCCCAACTCTTCCAGGGCACGGGTCAGCGTGGCTTCGTTGTAGCGGCCGGGAGGCTGCGTCGTGTGCCCCTTGGGTTCCATGGCCTGGCAGGCGAGCACCTGGCCCACCTGCACGTCGGGCAGCACGGTTTCGCGGTCGGCCAACTCCGCCTGGGGGTCGTCGGCGCCTTCCACGTACGCCCGCAGGTAGCCGGGGAAGTCGATCGTCTTTCCCCCCACCTGGAACGTGGCCTCACCGCCTTCGATCGTGATCGAGATCCGGCGGCCGCGGGCGTCGGCCATCTGGCTGGCCACGGTACGCTTCCAAATCAGGTCGTACAGCTTGTACTGGTCGCTCGACAGCTCGCCCCGCAACGACTCAGGCAGGGCAAAGGGATGCCCGGCCGGCCGGATCGCCTCGTGGGCCTCCTGCGCATTCTTGACCTTGGTGCGATACACCCGCGGCTCGTCCGGCAGGTACTCGCGCCCGTACTGCGAGGCCACCACGTCGCGGGCCGCCTCGATGGCCACGGCGGCCAGGTTCGTCGAGTCGGTTCGCATGTAGGTGATGTGGCCGGTTTCGTACAGGCTCTGGGCCGCCTGCATGGTGCGGCGGGCCGTAAAGCCCAGCTTGCGGTTGGCGTCCTGCTGCAGCGTGCTGGTAGTGAAGGGCGGATAGGGTTTCGACGTGTAGGGCTTATCTTCCAACGAACCGACGCGGAACTCGCCTGCGCGCAGTTTGTGGGCCAACTGGGCCGCCTGCTCTTCGTTGAGCAGCAACAGCCGCTGATCCTTCAGCTTGCCGGTGGCCGGATCGAAGTCCTTGGCCGACGGGATGGACCGGCCTTGGTAGCTGGCCAGGCCGGCCTGGAAGCCTTCTCCACCGGCCTTGGCAAATGTGCCCAGCAGGTCCCAGAAGCTGGCCGAGACAAACGCCATCCGCTCGCGCTCGCGCTGGACGATCAGCCGCACGGCCACGCTCTGCACGCGCCCGGCCGATAGGCGGGGGCGCACCTTACGCCAAAGCAGCGGGGACACCTCGTAGCCGAACAGACGGTCGATGATGCGGCGGGTTTCCTGGGCGCGGACCAGGGCGTCGTCGATGTCCCGCGGATGCTCCAGGGCCTCCTGGATGGCTTCCTTGGTGATCTCGTGGAACACGAGGCGGCGGACGGGCACCTTGGGCTTGAGCAGCTCGCGGAGGTGCCAACTGATGGCCTCCCCCTCGCGGTCCTCGTCCGTGGCCAGGTACAGCTCGCGGGCGTCCTTGACCAGGGCCTTCAGTTTGCGAACCTGCTCGGCCTTGTTGGGCGGCACGATGTAGACGGGGTTGAAGTCGTCATGGACGTTGACCCCCAGGTAGGCCCACTCCTCCTTCTTGAACTCGGCGGGGATTTGCTTGGCGCCCTGGGGCAGGTCGCGGACGTGCCCGATGCTGGCCTCGATCACGAAGTCGCGGCCCAGAAAACCGGCGATGGTGCGGGCCTTGGCGGGTGACTCGACGATCACCAGCGGCTTGCCGCGGGCGTTTTTGGGTTTGGATTTAGCCATGCGTCATGCCGGGTAAGGTGTGGGTCCGAAGAACCATACTTCCTGTTTGGGATTGCATTTACGTCGATGGGATTTACAATTCACGCGCCAGGGGCAACGCTCGTCGGCCCGTTACTCATTAATATCTGTATCGCCCGGCTGTCAAGGCATGTTCCAGGCCAGCCGCCGGGGGGGTAAGCATCCATGCGACAAGGGTAGATCACAATGTCGTCTCCTTTTTCGATGTTTCGGAAGCACCAGAAGGCCATGATTGCCATGGTCGGTGTGCTGTGCATGATCGCCTTTACGGTTTTGCCGATTTTTCTGGGTCAATCGTCCAGCAGCGGGGAGGCCCGCGGCAGCAA
>JBBDNX010000336.1:0-4643 GCA_040877345.1 Pirellulales bacterium | reverse complement strand
AGTGGTTGTTCATGGTGATCTTGCGGGCCAAGGGCGTCCGGCCCTCGATCGTACACTCCACGCCCCGTTTGCGGCTGTGGCCGTTCCAGACGCCGTTGTCGAAGCGGAACTGCACCTCCTGCTCGACATAGCCGGGAAAGTTCTCGGGCGTGACCCAACTGGTGTGGATGTCGAAGGCGGCCTCGCGGCCATCGGCATACTCGTAGATCAATCGCAACTGGGTCGAGTCCCAAGTATTGCCGCCGGCCGGACCGACCAGCCCGCGCTGGCCCGTGCAGGCCACGCTCTTCAGCCGGCCGCCGAAGGTGAAGTCGATGAGCTTAATGTAATGCACGGCCACGTACGTGCCGGGATTGCGGCCCCGGATCCACTCAGCGAACTGGCTGCCGGAGATCGACTTGGGCTCCAGCAGCGTGCAGTAGCCGTTGTTCACGTGCAGCAGCTCGCCGTCGGCGACGAGCGTGCGCAGCTTTTTGTGGTCGGGATCGAGCAGCTTGTGGTAGACCACCTTGGCGAGCACGCCTTGTTGCCGGGCGAGCCGGTCGAGCTCATCGAGCTCGGCCAGCGACAGGACCGACGGCTTTTCGATCAGCACGTGCTTGCCGGCCACAAGCGCGGCTTTGGCGGCGGCAAAGTGCCGGTCGTCAGGAGTGGCCACGCAGACCACGTCCACGCCGGCGGCAAGCAGCCGGCCGACCGAGTCGGGTTCTTCGAAGTTCTCGAAGGGGGCAATCCGATTCCCGGCCGCCTGCCGATACGCGGCCGCCCGCTTGCCCGTCCGGCTGGCGACCGCGGCCAGCTCGACGCCGCAGAGGCCGAAGGCCGGATCGTAGACCCCGCGCTGGTGTGCCTGCTCGAGGAAGGGGCGGTAGGTTTCGTCGAAGATCATGCCCATGCCGACCATGCCGACACGCAGGCCGTGGTGTTCGAGGGGAGGCTTGGCTGGCGTCATGGGAAGTGGGGTGCGAGGCGTGAAAACGTTTTACTGGTCGCCGGGCTGCGTGGCGGCGGCGATCACGCTTTCCAAGGTGACAGGGGCGCCCCCCTGGCGTTTGCTCTCGTCGGCGGCTTCCATGAAGGCGATGATCTCAATCGTCTCTTCGGGGCTGACGGGAGGCACGCCGGTCTTGAAGAACCTGGCGATCTCGACCACCAACGGTTCATACCCGGCGTACGTGCCGCTGGGCACGACCCCCTTTTCGCCGAACACCAGCGCGCCATAGGGTTGAGCGCCGCCGCGCAACCCGCGATACGTTCCGATCCGGCCGTCTTTCCAGACCCCGGTCACCAGGTCGGTGTCGCCCGTCGCCGCGCGGGTCACCGAGACGCAGCCGGGGCCCATGATCGTGTACAGCGTTTCGACGCCATGGATGCCGTACCAGAAAAGATCGGGATGGTGCGGCTCCAGCGGACACGGACTGTAGGCCGCGCAGCCCAGCACCTTACCCACGCGCTCGTCGTTGCGCATGCCCAGGATGCCGGGGCTGAAGCGAAGCGACGAGCTGGAAAAGCAGGGCACCTCCGATTCCTTGCTGAGCCGGAAGATCTCGATCGCATCGGCCAGCGATCCGGCCACCGGCTTGTCGATGAACACCCGCTTGCCCGCCGCAAACACCGGTTTCACCTGCTCCAGGTGGGGCCGGCCATCCACGCTTTCCAGCAGCACCGCGTCCACCAGGGCCAGCAGCTCGTCGATCGAATCGACGATCTGCACCCCCATCTCGGCCAGCTCACCGGTAAACTGCTCGACCCGGTCGGCGCTGGCTGGAATGTCCTGGCTGCCGCCAGGAAAGGCCGCCACCACCCGCATGCCGGCCAGCTCGCCGGCGGCCTCCGGGTTGTTGAACTGCTTGGTGAAGGCGATCGCGTGCGATGTGTCGCAGCCGATGATGCCCAGCTTGATCATCGGCTCGTCCGCTCGAGCGCTGGTGGAGGCGGCTGCGGCCATGGTTATCAAGAGACTCGCGGCAAGCGGCAGGCGGCCAGGCATGGCGGTAACTCTCCGGAAGGCTGGTTCGGACCGTGAATGGGCACCGGGCGCAAGTCTAGTCGCCCGCCGCCCAGGCCGCAATTGAGCGCGGGGAGGCAACGCCTAGGCGGTCGAATCGGCCGATGCTCCGGGCGGCGTTGCCAGCCGCTGGAGGGCCAGGTCGAGCAGGCGCCGCTGGTCGGGGACGGCCAGCCGCCGACGGGCCTCGTCCGGCGAACACCAGCACCGCTGGCGCAGTCGGGCTTCCTGCCAATCGTCGTGGCACTGCTCGACCTGCATCGCAAAGGCGGTGACCAGCAGTGTCCTGTCCCACTTGGAGTAGGTGTACTGGCCCAGTGGTTCGCCCACGATCTGTCCGGCCAGCCCCGCTTCCTCATAGGCCTCTTTCAGTGCGTTCCCGGCCGGCGTCTCACCCGGATCGACGATCCCCTTGGGAAAACCCCAGCGCCGGCTGGCCAAGGCGGTGATCAGGCAGAACTCCAGCCCGTCGGCGGACCGGCGATAAGGCAAGGCGCAGGCTTGGAGGATAGGCTCTTCCACGATTCACGGTCACACCACGATTCACGGTCACACGTTGCCGGCCTTGAAAGCGGCGGCCACTTTGCGGATGGCGGCGGCCACCTGCTCGATCACGCGCGGCGGCTCGAGCAGGACCGGATGGTGCAGGACCAGACACGTCTCCGCGGCCCGGCGGCTATGGACGAGCTGGCCGGCGATCCGCGCGCGGCCGCCGCGCAGCGCGAAGCCGCGGAAGCCAACGTCGAGCGCGACGCCTTCGGCCTGGACCGCCGCGGCAAACTCCTCTCGCGTTTGACCTTGGAGTTGATCGCCCAGGTAGGCGAAGCCCAGCTTGTAATAGGCGGGGGTCGAGTCGGCAAGCGGTTCCAAGGCCCGCAGTCCCGGCACGTCCAAGAGCAGCCGGCCAAGCTGCCTGGCGGCGTCGAAGCGCCGGGCGTTGCGCTCGGCCAGCGCGGTCAACTGCGGCACGAGCGCGGCCGCCTGCAGCTCGCTCAGCGGAAAGGCATTGTTCCCCTGCTCGCAGTAGATCTTGGCCCGCTGGTAGACGTCCGCCCGATCGGTCAGGATGGCGCCGCCCCGCCCGGCGGTCAACAGCTTGCTGCCGCCGAAGCTGAGCACCCCCACGTCCCCCCAGGTGCCGGCCGGGCGGCCCTCGACAACCGCACCGGGCGCCTGGCAGGCGTCTTCCACAACGGCCAGGTTGTGACGGCGGGCAACCTCGGCCAGTTCGCGCATCGGCAGCAGTCCCCCGTGCAGGTGCGAGGCGACGACCGCGCGCGTCTGCTCGCCCAGGGCATCGGCGAGGCGGCCGACGTCGAGATTGAAGTCGTCCGGCCGCACGTCGACCAGCACCGGCCGCGCGCCCACGGCCTCGATCGCGCGAAAATTGCCGGGGAAGTCATAGCCCGCCAGCACGACTTCATGGCCCGCACCAATCCCAAGCGAGCGCAAGGCAAGCTCAACGGCAAAAGTGCCCGAACAGCATGGCCAGACAAAACGCGCCCCGTTCATTTCGGCCAGGGCCGACGCGAGGCGGGCGCCATGCGGGCCGTGGTAGCGGCCCCAACTTCCGTCGGCCAAGGCTTTCTCGACCGCCTCGACGACGGCCGGGTCGTGGATCGGCCAGGCAGGAGGACCCTCGACGACGGTGGCAGGACCACCGTGCAGTGCCAGCCGCGTGGGGCTCATGGATGCGCCGCCTGCAAGTCGGCCGGAATAAGCGAGAAGCTCACGGCATCCTGCTGGAACTCGGCGATCCGCAGCCGCTTGCGCAACAGCCCTTCGCGCCGTGCGCCGGCTGCTGCCGCGACGCGCTGGCTGGCCAGGTTCCCCGCGGCGGCGAGGATTTCAATCCGCTGCAGGCCCAGGTCCTCCAGGCCGAAGCGGGCGACCAGCCGCGTGGCGGCCGTGGCCACGCCCGAGCCGGTGCGGCTGGTGCGGACCCAGTAGCCGAGGTTGGCACGGAGGTTGACCTGGTCGAACTGGTTCAATCCGCAGCCCCCCAGGAACTGCCCGCCGGCGCGGTCGAAAATGAAGAACTCGTAGAACTCGCCCTGGGCGCGGGCGGCCATGCAGCGCCGGATCCATTCGGCCGTATCCTCCCGTTGATAATCGGGGTGGCACCAGGTCAGCCAGGCGCCGACTTCGCGGATCGATTCGCGAACGGCAAGGTAGGCCGCGTCGATGTCCGCGAGCGATGGGGCTCGCAGGTCGAGTCGGCCATCGGTCAGTGCGCGAGTGCTGGTGGGCATGGCTGTCTAGCGCCCCGCGGGCGGCGCTTGGCTTCGACGCCTGCCTCGCGAAGCTGCCTTAAAAGAACAAACGCACGACGACTTCGGCGACGCAGGCGGGCCGAGATTCGCCCTCGACCTCGAATGTTTGCTTGCAAGTAACCTGCACCGACCCCCGCGTCTCCTTGAGGTCCAGTAATTCCGCCGTCATTCGCACCCGCGAGCCGACGCGGACGGCGGTGGGGAAGCGGACCCGGTTGAGGCCGTAGTTCAGGACCATCTTCACCCCTTCGATGGTGAAGATCTGCTGGACGAGCGCGTTGGACAAGCTCAGTGTGAGAAAGCCATGGGCCACCGTGGTGCCATAGGGACTCTCGCGACGGGCGCGCTCGGGGTCGCAGTGT
>JBBDNX010000335.1:0-4646 GCA_040877345.1 Pirellulales bacterium | reverse complement strand
ATGACCCCCAGACAAAACGCCCGGTATGCATCGGCCACGTGGGCCAAATCGTCCGTTCGATCCGGCTGAACCAGGCCGGCCGGCAACTGTTCCAGCCGCGGGTCCAGGCCGACCAGCACCGGGTTCTCGAGGCGGGCGACGGCCTCGGCCAGCCGGTCGGCGAAGTGCTCAGTGCCAATGCGGTCCATGGCCAACAGCTTACCGCAAAAGGCCCAAAACTTCTCTAGACAGACTGCGGGGTCCGTTGTATCATCCAGCCATCAAGAGCTATTTCACTCTTCCCGAGGGCAAAGCAGCCTCAAGCACGTCTCTGAGCCGCCATCCTGTCAATCCCTCCTTTTTTCGCCACGAGCCCGACTGCTGTAGCCGTGACTGACGAGCGGAGTTGAATAGAGTCGGTTGATGTTGGTTACAGGCATTTGTCGGAGCTGATGGAATCTCTTACGGCGCTCGGCCCATTCCGAGCGGTTTTCCTGTGTTGGTACGTGGTCAAACGCAAACGGTTCGAATGCCGCTGGGGCATCTGTCGGCGGGGATCACGCGGTTTCTGTTCAAGCAGCGTCTCTTCAAACAGTGCAAGGATTATTCTGATGGCGAAGAAGTTGTATGTGGGCAACCTGCCCTGGTCGTTTACCTCCGCTGATCTCGAAGCGATGTTTGCCCCGTACGGCACGGTCCAGTCGGCCGAAGTGGTGTCCGACCGCGAGACGGGGCGTTCGCGCGGATTTGGCTTCGTGGAGATGGAGTCCCAGCAGGCCTCCGAGGAGGCGGTTCGCGCCCTCAACGAGACGGACCTGCAGGGCCGGGCCTTGACCGTCAACGAAGCCCGCGAGCGCGCTCCGGGCGGCGGCGGGGGCGGCGGCCGGGGCGGTTACGGTGGTGGCGGTGGTGGCGGCCGAGGCGGAAAGGGCCGCTCGTACTAACTGCCCGGGCCGAACTGCCCGCGCCTGACTGCCGAGGCGGCGCCCTGCGGGGTGCTAGCATTTTTCATCAAAGTATCTTGATAAGTGAGTGCGACTTACCTACGCTGTCGAGCACAAAGGCCCCGGCGGTGCGCCGCCGGTCCTGCGTTTTACTAGAGTTCGAGTGAGATAGGAGTGGCGAGATGCCCACGGGAACGATCAAAAAGCTGGTCCACGACAAGGGTTTTGGGTTCATTCAGACGCAAGATGGGGCCGACGTGTTCTTCCATCATTCCAGCGTCGCCGATCATCAGTTTGACAACCTGACCGAAGGCCAGCGCGTCGAGTACACGGTGGAGCAGGGGGGCGGTCCCAAGGGCAAGGGCCCCCGGGCAGCGTCCGTCACGCCTGCCTAGGGATCTTTCCAGCCAGGGCGATCGAAGCCTGCCGAGGCCTAATGCCCTTCGATTGCCGGGCACGCGTCCCATCCGGCCGGAAAGCCGAAACGCTCCGGAACCATTCGCGTATGATTGAGGGTGGCCCTCGGCGAGGTCACCCTTTTCTTTGCGCGCTTGCGTCCGCCCTCCGCTGCCCCACGCGCTGGCCTTGTTTGCGGCCCGTTCGCCAGGGGCCCCGCTAAGAACGCCTGGTTGGCACCCCATGCCGATTCGTGTCTCCAACATCCGGCTGGCAGTCGACGAGCCCGAACAGGCACTCGCCGATCGACTGGCCCGCGCGCTCCAGGTCCCCAAGGCGCAGATCGCCCGCTGGCGCATCCTTCGCAAAAGCCTCGACGCCCGTGACAAGCACGACCTGGCCTTCGTCTACTCCGCCCAAGTCGAACTCCCCGACGATGAGCCGGCCCTCGTCGCCCGGGCGGCAGACCGTGGCGCGGCGGCCGACGTCGAGCTCTACCAGGAACCCCCCTTCGTCATGCCCGATCCCGGCGGCCAACCGCTGCCGAACCGGCCCGTCGTCATCGGCTCCGGGCCCGCCGGCCTGGCGGCCGCCGATTTTCTCGCCCGCCAAGGTTATCGCCCGCTGGTCCTCGAGCGGGGACGCAAGGTCCGCCAGCGGATTCGCGACGTGGCGGCCTTCGACGCCGGCGGGCCGCTCGATCCGCAAAGCAATTACCTCTTCGGCGAAGGCGGAGCGGGCACCTTCAGCGACGGCAAGCTCACCTGCCGCAGCTCGGGCCCCGACGTGCGCCGCATCCTGGAACTGTTCGCCGAGTGCAAGGGTAAGCCGTCGATCGTCTATGAGTACCGGCCTCACTTGGGCAGCAACCGGCTGCCCGCCGTGGTCAAGGCCCTGCGGCAGCGGATCGAGGGCTACGGCGGCGAGTTCCTGTTCGAGTGCCAACTCGAGGATCTCGATCTCGACGCCGGCCGGCTGCGAGGGCTTTTCACCACCTCGGGATATGTTCACGCCGGCGTGGTGCTGCTGGCCATCGGCCACAGCGCCCGCGACACGTACCAGATGCTCTGGGACCGTGGCGTTCCCATGACCCCCAAGGCCTTCCAAATGGGCTTGCGGATCGAGCAGCCGCAAGAGCAAGTCAACCGCGTCCAATACGGCCCAGCCCTCCTCGAGGACAAGCTCGGCGCGGCCGACTACGCCGTCGTCGCCCGCGGGCCGACGAACCTGTTCAGCTTTTGCATGTGCGCCGGAGGCCAGGTGATTCCCAGTGTCTCCGAGCCGGGCCATTTCAGCACCAACGGAATGAGCCTCTCGCGGCGCAACTCGCCCTATGCCAACAGCGGGATGATGATCACTTTGGAGCCGGAGCATTTCGGCTCCGCTCACGTGCTGGCCGGCCTGCAATTGCAGAGGCGGTTCGAGGCCCTGGCATTTGCCATGGGCGGCGGCGATTACGCCTGCCCCATCCAGCGGGCCGCCGATTTTCTGGCCGATCGCCCCACGCAGGGCATCCCCGAAAGCAGCTACACCCGGCGCCTGACGCCCGCCCGCTTGGCCGAACTCGTGCCGCCGCCAATCGTGGCCGCGCTGCACCGCGGCTTGCCCCTGTTGGACCGCCGTTGGCGGGGAATGTTTCTGAAGAATGCGACGCTGGTCGGGCCGGAGGCCCGTGGCAGCTCGCCGCTGCGATTCACCCGCGACCCGGCCACGCTGGAGAGCACCGGCGTGGCCGGGCTCTATCCGATCGGCGAAGGCGCCGGCTACGCTGGCGGCATCGTCAGCGCCGCGCTCGATGGACTCCGCGCCGCCAAAGCCATCGTCCGCCGCTACGCACCCCTCGACACCAAGCGCATCTCATGATCTTGCTGTCCGTCACCGGCGTTACCAAGCACTTTGGGCCCGAAGCGGTCCTCGACGGAACCTCGTTCGAGATCCGGCCGGCTGAGAAGGTGGGCCTGGTCGGACCCAACGGCGCGGGCAAGACCACGCTGTTGCGGATTCTGGCCGGCAGGGACGAGGCCGACTCGGGCACGATCGTCGTACACCCCTCCGCCAGGACCGAGTACCTCGAACAGCAGCCCGTGCTGACGCCCGGCCGCACGCTCTGGGACGAAGCCGCCGATGCGCTGGCCGACCTGGTCGAGCTGGCCGAGCAAGCCCAGCGCGTGGCCCACGAGCTGGCCCAGGCCGCTGGCGAGAGCGAACATGCCCGGCTGGCCCAGCGGTACGACCGGCTGCAGCACGAACTCGAGCTGCGCGGCGGCTATCACGTCAAGCACAAGATCGAGCGGGTGCTCGACGGGCTTGGGTTCGCGCGGGCCAGTTTCAACCAGGCCGCCGAGTCGCTCAGCGGCGGCCAGCAGAACCGCCTGATGCTGGCCAGGCTGCTGTTGCGCAATGCCGACTTGATGTTGCTCGACGAGCCGTCGAACCATCTGGACATCGAAGCCACCGAGTGGCTGGAGACGTACCTGGCGGAAGCAAGACAGGCGCTGCTGGTCGTCAGCCACGACCGCTTCTTTCTGGATAAAGTGACCACGCGCACTTTGGAGCTGTATCACGGCGTCGTGGAGGACTACGCGGGTAACTTCACCGCTTATTGGAGCCAGAAGGCCGAGCGGCTCAAGGTGCAGTCCCGCACCTACGAAAGGCAGCAGGAGCTGATCGCCAAGACCCAGGACTTCATTCGCCGCAACCACTACGGCCAGAAGCACGCCCAGGCCAAGGACCGCGAGAAAAAGCTGGCCCGCATCGAACGTCTGCCGCCTCCCCGCGAGATCACGGCGCCGGCCATGGGATTTCCGCCCGCCGATCGCACGGGCGACATCGTCCTGCGGGCCGAGCATCTGAGCAAGGGTTACGGCAGCCCGCTGTTCGAAGATCTCACGCTGGAGATCCTCCGCGGCTCGCGTTGGGGAATCGTGGGACCCAACGGCACCGGCAAGACCACTCTCTTGCGCTGCTTGATCGGCCAGGAGCAGCCCGACCAGGGACGCGTCGTATTGGGCACCGGCGTGCGGATCGGCTACTACGATCAGCTTCTGTCGAGCCTCGCTGAGAACGTGCCCGTGGTCGAGGCCATCCGCCCCGCCGCCAAGGAGTTCAACGAGCCCCAACGCCGCGGCCTGCTGGCCCGCTTCGGACTGGTCGGCGAGGCGGTCTTCCAGCGCGTGGGCAGCCTGAGCGGCGGCGAACGCAGCCGGGCGGCCCTGGCCCAACTGGCGGCCGCCGACGCCAACTTCCTCGTGCTCGATGAGCCAACGAACCATCTCGACTTGTGGGCTTGCGACGCCTTGGAGCGGTCGCTGGCCGAGTTCGAAGGCA
>JBBDNX010000334.1:0-4651 GCA_040877345.1 Pirellulales bacterium | reverse complement strand
CACATGGACATGCCGTTCGGCGGCACCACCTCGGCAGACGACTTTGAATCGGGCACCATCGCGGCGGCGTTCGGCGGCACCACGACCATCGTCGACTTCGCCATCCAGTACAAAGGACAGACGCTGCATCACGCGTGGGACACGTGGATGAAGAAGGCCGAAGGCAAGGCGGCCATCGACTACGGCTTCCACATGATCATTACCGACCTCTCGGACCAGGTGGAGACCGTGCAGGAGTGGTTCTTTGGCGACCTCGACCGGCCCGACCAGGCGGCCTATGACTGCCTGATCACGATCCGCAACCTGGGCCGCGAGCCGCTGGAGGAGTACGGGCAGTTCTTCGCCTCGTACACGGCCTGGAACGAAGGGCGGGGACATTTCTTTTGGGATGAGGACGGGACGCTCGCCAACTTCAGCGACCGGGGCGGCACGCACCTCGACTTTTACGTCACGGCGAAGGGATCGCCGTTCGAGAAGCTGGGCCGCATTCCGCACTGTGCACGGGGCGGCGGAAAGATCAAGGCGGTGTGGCGGCATCCGGCGCTTGTGTCCCAGCCGGGGCCGTCCGGCCATCGGCATGTCGTGCTTTGCGAAGAAGCCCGCACGGCAGGCGTGGCCCAGGGGATGTCGGGCGTGGCGCAAGACTACATCCTCTTTCCTCCCGGCGGGACGCTGCGGGCCGGCGAGCCGTTCAGCGCGCACGTTCGACACTTGCTGGTAAAACCTGCCGCGGACGAGCTGCTCGCCAAGGAGCTGGAGGCGTGGTGGAACGCATTCGCCGAGGACCACGAGCGCGTTCACAAGCTCAGCCAGGCCGCTGGCGAGTGAAATGTCCGAATCGACCGGCTCCGCCCTGTTCATCTCCTGTTGCCCGTTCGCTGGGCGACCATCTTGACCCGACCGACAACATTTGAGGCACGGCAATTAAACCTGGGCGTGACGTGGTTGCACAAATGGTCCGTCGAGCATCCCAAATCGCTACCCTCATTTCGACGGTTCTCCTCGCAGTAATGGTGGCACTCGTTCTCGCTGGCTACGTCTTTAGGCCGTGGGAGCACTCGCTGTCGTTCGGCGAATCGTTCCATGTTGGCGTTTTTAATCGCGGACTTGACTCACGCCTGGTGTGCTTTAGCCATTCGAAGTATCCGTACTTTGGGAGCATCATCGGAATCGTCGATGCCGAGGGCAACATTTACCCGCCGCTGAAGCGCCGCGTGGCATTCGGCGATACATGGGGCGTTTACTATCGGTACTTCCAGTGGTCCGATTCGATCCTCTGGACGTTGATGTTCAGCCTGTGGTATCCGATCGCCCTCTTTGCGACGATGCCTGTTGCCTGGATGCTGCGCCGATTGTTTCGTGCCGGCGGCACAAGGCCCCCCACCCTAAAATGAACCCATGGAATCGAGCGACGGCCGCCAGGCCGAAAACCCGTTCAGGGCGCCGCAGACGGAAGGGAGACCGCCGGTCAAGACCGGCCGGCCGCCGTGGCATCCATTGACATGGGCAATCGTCGGCTTCGCCGGCGGCACCATCGCCGCAGCCCCCTTCATTTTGAGCATCGAACCCCAAGACCGCATTAAGGGCGGCATGATCTTCGGCGGCCCTTTGGGTGCGGTGGCCGGCCTCGGTCACGCCCTTGCGCGCCGGCGAAAGGCACGGCAAGCATCGAATCAGCACGAGGCGCCGTAAGGAAATCCGTGCTCAAACGGCGCTGCCCGCCCGTAGCGGTGCCGCTTTGCGGGCCGGAGCTGCCGTACATCCCGCTGCTACTCGCTCGAAATAGCGGCTCGCAGCGGGCGGAAAAACTTGCGGATGTCGTCGGTCAGCAGCCCTGGTTGCTCCAGGGCCGCGAAGTGCCCGCCGCGCGGCATCTCGGTCCAGTGGACGAGCGACGCGCCGACGCTGCGCTCGACCCACGCGCGGGGCGGCACGTTGATCTCCTTCGGGAACAGCGCGAAGCCTATCGGCGACGACTTGCCGCTGCTTCGAAACGGGGTCATCGAGGGCGGACGCGGGTTGTTGTGCTGCGACTCGAAGTAAATCCGCGCGCTGGAGGGCATCGTTTCCGTGACCCAGTAAATCATGACGTTGGTGAGCAGCTCGTCCTTGGTGTAAACGCTCTCCAGGTCGCCCCCGTGGTCGCTCCAGGCCCAGAACTTGTCCACCACCCAGGCGGCCAGGCCGGCCGGCGAATCGTTCAGGCCGTAGCCGAGCGTGAGCGGCCGCGTCGCCTGAATCGCCGCGTAGGCGCGATGGTCGTTCAGCTCCTTCGCGCGCTCTTGATACCGCTCCAGCTCGTGCGGGGCGACGTCCCGTTGCGGGTCGTCGGCGGGCGGGCTGCCGGGCGGAAAGTTGCTATGGCCGCCAACGCAGTGCTCGCCGTCGGCGCTGGCCAGCCAGCGCGTGACGCCGCTGCCCCAATCGCCTCCCTGCGCCCCATAGCGGTCGTAGCCCAGCCTGGCCATCAGCTTCGCGATCGACTCGGCCATCCGCTGCGAGCTCCATCCCGGCTGGGCCGGCTTGCTCGAAAAACCGAAGCCCGGCAGCGATGGGCACACCACGTGAAACGCCTCCTCCGCCGTGCCGCCATGTTGTTCCGGATCGGCCAGCGGCCCGATGATCTTGTGGAACTCGGCCACCGACCCCGGCCAGCCGTGCGTGAGCACCAGCGGCAGCGCATCCGCGTGCTTCGAGCGGACGTGGATGAAGTGCAGCGAGACGCCGTCGATCTCGGTGGTGAATTGGTCGAAATCGTTGAGCCGCCGCTCCTGCTCGCGCCAATCGTACCGCTCGCGCCAGTACGTGACGAGCTCTTTCATGAACGCCACGTCGACGCCGTGTGTCCAGCCGGAGTCCTCGATCTGGTCCGGGAACCGCGTCCGCGCCAGCCGCTGGTGGAGGTCTTCGAGCACCGCGTCTTCGACGTGGATCTTGAACGGCTTAATCTCCTGGGCGAACGTTTGCGCCGGCAAGGCCGCGACAACGGCGAGGCACCACAGCAGTGTTACGCCTGTTTGTTTCATGTCCATCATGAGATCCTCGATCGCTGTTTGATGTGTCGGTGACGCCGTGCTGCCGCCGCCTCGACCCCCGCGTCCACGGGCTGTTTGGATCGGGCGCTTCCATGCCGGCCATTGTCGGCTATGTGGCGAGAGGGGGCAAATTGGCGGAATCTGCAAACAGAAACGCCGGACGCACGAGCGCCCGGCGTTTCGCGTTTGACCCACGAAGCCGACCGTGCAATGTTCTCGCTCAGGCTTCGACGCCAAGCAGTTTGCACGCCTCCTCGTAACCGGCGGCGCGGAAACCGTGTTGATCTTCGCGATTATAGCCGTAGGCACTGGTCGTCACGCGCGCCAGGGCGACGATCTGCCGCCACCGGAATGCTGGGCGGGTCGTGCGGTATTCCTCGCGCACAGTGTGGTAGTATTTCTCACCGTGCAGCCGGCCGTCCTCGCTGACGGCGTACTTGAGCATCAGGTCGAACACCGGTTCGACCGCGTAGCCGCGCTCGCCATAAACCAGCATGGCGGCGGTGGCCCGTCCCTGGTCGTTCTGGCGGATGGCGTCTTCCGTCTCCGCCAACAGGCCCGCCGCGTCCTCGACTTTGACCAGCGCGCGGTCCTCGTCGGTTGGGTAGGCAGGCGTCGAGAACGGGGGCGACTGGATGCCGGCATGGTAGGCGGCGACGATGAGCCCCGACACCGCGTGCCTCGACTCGCCCAGTCGGCACATGTTCCGCCAGGCGTTGGTCGCGTCGGACGAATGGACGCCGGCCGAATCGCCGTGGCTGCGCCATTGGTCACGCCCCTGTCGAAGAACATACAGGTTGGACGCCAGCGAGATCGCCTCGCCCACGACTTCGGCGTCGATGCCGTCTGCCAGCGCGGCAGCCACGGCCTCGGCTGCGCCGCCTCCAGGGCTGTTGTAGATCGTTCGGCTGAGCTCATCGACCGCACCGTCGCCCGGATCGCGATTGCCGAGCGTCTTGCCGGCCAGCTTGTACTGATCGAGCAGCTTCGGCACCAACGCCCGAATCGGGGACTCGGGATGCTTGTGATTGATGTGCTCTCGCTCGTGATTGATACAAAACCGGACGCACTGCCGGAGCAACGAGTAGCAGTATTCTTTGCCCAGCAGGCCGACCAGCCCGTAGGTGCGGTGAGCGAACACGAAGCGGTGGACGTTCAGATCGTCCTGCACGGCAGGCTGCAGGGCATTGAATGCGTCCAGCGGAGAATCGCCAACGGTGGCCAGCAGTTTTTCGGCCGAGTCGACGTCGGCCTTGCGGCAGGCGTCCCGGATCTGCACGCCGAGATCCCCTTCAGCGGCGTGCTCGGCGGCGTCGAGCGCTTGCAATGCGGTCGTCGAGGCGCCACCAACGCTTTGAATCTGCTGTGCGTTGCGGTACAGCACTTTCAGCACGGGCAGGGGCTGCCGGCCACTGCTGAGCAGGCGGCTCATCTCCAAGGCGGGCAGCATGGCCATCGCCGTGTGGAAGCCGACGTAGTCACAGCCGCCGAACGTCACGGCATTGGCCAGCGCGCCGGCCGCGGTGAGCGTCTTCAAGTCAGTCTCGCCCTTCACTACCATCGCGGCAAGCAATGGCTGGAGCTTCTCGGCCGGAGTGGCCCGCATCAACTCGACG
>JBBDNX010000333.1:0-4698 GCA_040877345.1 Pirellulales bacterium | reverse complement strand
CAGCTCGCGGAACGTCGGTTCGTCGACGGCAATGTCGGCGCCGAGAAGCTGTGCAACCGACGCTGACTGCCCCACGCACTTTGCCGCCTCTCTAGTGGCAGGCGCGGCTCGCTTGAATGGGGGGTGCCCCGCAGTCAAGTCGACGCCCGGATGCGGAAAAGCGAGCGATCCGTTCGGCCGGCTCAAGGCGGGCATCGAACTTGCGGAGCGTGGGGCTCCGAACGCTGACGGGTTGTTCGTCAGAGCGTTTTACTTTTCACTCACAGAGGGAGTACACGGATGCAGACGTCAGTTCGCATCAGGATCGCGGTGTTTGCACTGGTGCCGGCGCTGGCACTGGCGGGCGCCGCCTGGAGCCAACAGTCGGATGACCCAAGCAGCGAAAGCCAGGACCAGGCCACGCAGGCGGGGTCGCAAGCCAGGCAGGCTGCGCAGGCAGGGCAGCGCCAGCAGGCTGCCCGCGCACAGGCAGGGCGAGGCCAGCAGGCCGGTCAACTCGATCCCATGCTGATCGCCTGGCTCGAGATCGGCAACCAGGGCGAGATCGCCCTGGCCGAGTTCGCTCAACAGCGGGCGCAAAGCGATGAGGTTAAGCAATTTGCCCGCCAGATGATCGAAGATCATCAGCAGTTCCTCGATCAATTGCGGCAAGGCACTGCGGCGGCCGGCGGCAACCGTCAAAAGCCTGGCGCCCGCGGCGCCGAGAGCCCGCAGGAGAGGTTGAACGCGCAAGGCCAGGCCAACCGCCAGGAGGCGGCGCTCCAGGCAGGCCGCCAGAACCCGCAGGGTCAAGCACGCGCGGCGGCTGGTCAGCAATTGGTCGGCACCGGCGCAATGGACTCGCAACTGATCCAGCTCAAGCGGCAGATCGGCCAGCAGCACGTGGCCTCGCTCCAGCGTGAATTGGAAGAAAAGTCCGAACAGGAGTTTGATCGCTGCTACCTCGGCCAGCAAGTGCTGGCGCACATCGAGATGCTCGACACGCTGAAGGTGTTCCAGCAGCAGGCTTCGCCCGAACTCAAGCAGACGCTTGCTCAGGGCCAGCAAACGACCCAGCAGCATCTGGAGCATGCCAAGGAGCTTTTGAAGCAGGTCGAGGAACAAAGCGGCGCCGACACTGCCCGCCGGCCGGCAACCGGCCAGCGCCGGCAGAACTAGGCCGCTTCGCGGGGCAGATCCGCCTGACCTGTCTTCGAGCGAGAGCCTCTCCATTGGATGGAGGGGCTCTCGTTTTCGGTTCGGCCGCAATCTGGAGACTGCTGGTCCGAAGCGGTAGGCTGAAGGTGGCCGGTCGCCCGCCGGCCGACCGCCCTCTTGCCTTGAATGCACCACCGGCCATGCCCGCCGACAGCTTCCGTCGAGAACCGGCAACTGAGAGCACGAGCTGCCTCGAACTGCTGCTCGGCCAGGTTCCACGCCGGCAGTTCATCGACGAGTACTTTCTCAAGCGGCCCTTTGCATCGGCGGGCGGCGCCCGCCAGTTCACCGCTCTGGGGAACTGGGACACCGTCGAGCGTCTTCTTGCCCGTGCCGACGCCGACGCGCTCGTGGTGCGGGAAGGCCGCCGCTTGGAACTGGCCGCCCCTCCCTCCTACCAGCAGGCCCGGCAGCTTCATGACCAGGGATACACCGTGCTGGTGCGGCATGCCGAGCGGCACGATGCCCGCCTGGCGGACCTGGCG
This sequence comes from Pirellulales bacterium, assembly GCA_040877345.1. Lineage (GTDB taxonomy): Bacteria > Planctomycetota > Planctomycetia > Pirellulales > JAICIG01 > JBBDNX01. The sequence continues at coordinate 3,016 of JBBDNX010000333.1, read as the reverse complement.
GCCGGGTTGCGGCGCGACTTGCTGGGCCCGGTCGACGTACACCTGTACTGGACTCCTCCGCGGCAGCACGGTTTTGGCTGGCACTACGACGCCGAGGACGTGTTCATCCTTCAGACCGTGGGGAGCAAGGAGTACTGCCTCCGCAAGAACACCGTCCATCCCTGGCCGCTGGTCGAGACGCTGCCTGCCGACATGCAGTACGAGCGGGAGATCATGCCGCTCAGCCGCTGCTTGCTCGAGGCGGGCGACTGGCTGTACATCCCGGCCGGCTACTGGCACCAGGCGCGGGCCGAAAGCGCCTCGATCTCGTTGGCAGTCGGCGTACTGCCAGCCACGGCCATCGACGCCTACGACTTTCTGCGGCGGCATCTGCTGGAGTCGCTGCGCTGGCGGCAGCGGTTGCCGGTCGCCGGCCAGAATGGCCCGATCGGAGACGAACAACGCTTGGCACTCTACAGCACGGTCTTCGCCGACCTGGCCGCCGATCTCGGCCGGACACTGCTGGACGAAGGCTGGCTCCGCGCGTTTGTCGCCAGCCGATCCGGAGAGCCGGGCGAGCCCGCTAGCCAACCGTTTGGCAAGCAGGGCGGACCTTGACGATTGTCGCGGTTCGGTGAGGATTTCCGGCGGCGTCGATTATCCCAATTCAGCCGGACCAGGATGAATTCGCCCGCCGCCCAAGGTCGATGAGTTCAATCAAGTGCTGCCATGCCCTTGCGCCGCGGCACGACGTTGCTCGAGAACCATCTTTCGAGAAGCCCACTTATGAAATGCCCGCTGGCCAGCTTTTTTGGTCGTGCCTCACTCTGCTTGGGGATCCTCGCGGCCGGTGCCGCACGGGCCGAACTGTATGACTTTCCGGACGAGGCTGTCATGCCGGCGGCCGCCGAGGAAGCTGACGCCTTGGCGGAACGGCCAACCGCCGCCGCGGATCACCGGCATTGCGGGACTTGCTGTAAGCCGAAGTCGTGTTGCAAATGTCTGTGCGGGCCGTCCGGCAGATTCTGGATCCGGGGCGAGTACCTGCTGTGGTGGACCAAGGGCGACTCGCTCCCGCCGCTGGTCACCACCAGCCCGGCGGGCACTCCTCGCGCGCAAGCCGGCGTGCTGGGCCAGCCCGGCACCGTGATCCTGTTTGGCGACGAAGACGTCAACGACGGCGCCCGCTCCGGCGGCCGCTTCACGGTCGGCACCTGGTTGGACGACTGCCAGACCTGGGGAATCGAGGGGGACTACTTCGCACTGGGCGAAGAAGTCACCGAGTTCTCGGCCATCAGTGCGGGCGACCCAATCCTGGCCCGCCCGTTCTTCAACGTCATCACCGGCCAGGAGGATTCGGAGCTGGTGGCCTTTCCCGGCATCGTGACCGGCTCGGTCAACGTCCGCGCCAGCAGTGATTTCCAAGGCGCCGGTGTCCGCCTGCTGCACAATATCTGCTGCCGCACGTCCTGCGGGCACAAAATCTGCAACCGCAATTGTCACCGCCTCGATCTGATCGCCGGCTACCGTTTCCTCAAGCTGAATGAAGACGTGGTGATCGGCGAACAATTGATCTCCACGGACCCCAACGGCCTGATCCCCTTGGGCACGCGGATCGACCTGTTCGACCGCTTCGACACCCGCAATGAATTCCATGGAGGCGAGCTGGGCCTGTTGAGCCGCATCTACCGGGGCCGCTGGTCGCTCGATGTCTTGGGCAAAGTGGCCCTAGGCGGCACTTGGAGCACCGTGACCATCGACGGCGCGACCACGGTCGCGGTCCCCGGCGTCGCTCCGGTCGACCGCAGCGGCGGCCTGTTGGCCCAGGGGTCGAACATCGGCACTTTCAGCGAAGAGAATTTCGCCGTCGTCCCCGAAGTGGGACTGACGCTGGGCTACTTTGTCAGGCCGCGGCTGCGGGCGCTGATGGGCTACACGTTCATCTATTGGAGCCACGTGGCGCGGCCGGGCGATCAAATCGACGTGGCGCTCAACCCTCTGCAATTGACGCCCGGCCCCTTCATCGGCCCCGAGCGGCCTGCCTTCGAGTTCCGCGACAGCGACTTCTGGGCCCAGGGCCTCAACTTCGGCCTGGAATACACCTTCTAGCCTCCCGTGCCACTGCACCCACAACTAGAATTCCGCGTTGCCGGGCGTGCGGGGGAAAGGGATGCAGTCGCGGATGTTGCCCATGCCGGTGATGAACTGCACCGCCCGCTCCAGACCCAGCCCAAAGCCCGAGTGCGGCACCGTGCCGTAGCGGCGCAGATCGGCGTACCACCAATACTGCCGCGGATCGAGGCCCTGCTCGCGCATCCGCTCTTCGAGCACGTCGAGCCGCTCTTCGCGCTGGCTGCCCCCGATGATCTCCCCCACTTTCGGAACCAGGATGTCCATGGCCCGCACGGTGCGTCCATCGTCGTTGACCCGCATGTAAAACGGCTTGATCGAGCGCGGGTAGTCGTAGAGGATCACCGGGCGGCGGAACTTCTGCTCGGTCAGATACCGCTCGTGCTCGGCCTGCAAGTCGCTGCCCCAGGCGATGGGAAACTCGAACGGCTGGCCGCTGGCGGCAAGCACCTCGACCGCCTCGCTGTACGACATCCGCACGAACTCGCTGGCGATGATGCTTTCCAGCGTGCTCACCACCGTGTCGTCGATGCGGGCCTTGAAGAACTGCATGTCCTCGGCCGACTGCTGGAGCACGTCGCGGAAGATCCGCTTCAGAAAGGCCTCGGCCAGGTCCATGTTGTCGGCCAGCTCGTAGAAGGCCATCTCCGGCTCGACCATCCAGAACTCGGCCAGGTGCCGCGAGGTGTTGGAATTCTCGGCGCGGAAGGTGGGGCCGAAGGTATAGACCTTGCCCAGCGCGCAGGCGAAAATCTCGGCCTCCAACTGGCCGCTGACGGTCAGATACGAAGGGCGATCGAAAAAGTCCTGCGCATAGTCGACGCCGGCGGCGGTCTTGGGCACGTTGGCCAAATCGAGCGTCGTGACTTTGAACATCTCGCCGGCCCCCTCGCAGTCGCTGGCCGTG
>JBBDNX010000332.1:0-4702 GCA_040877345.1 Pirellulales bacterium | reverse complement strand
CTTACGCCGCCCGGCTATTGACTTTCGCCCCTACCGGGGCTGGTAGTGCACGCCTCCCAACCACGTCCCACTTTTCGCCTCGAATCTGTGTTCCGCCCCAGGCGCCAAGGACGCGCTGCCCTGGCAGAAGTTTTCGGAGCAGTCCTGCTACTTCGATGTTCACGCTGTTCCCTATTCCCTGTTCCCTGTCCCCTGTAGCCTCTCTCCCCATTCCACGCTCGCCAGCGATTCGGCAATATCCGCGCAGCGGTCGGCCACGTCGTTTACCTCCCAGCGGTCATCCGGCTTGGCGTAGAGCTCATGATGGAGGCGCGTTTGGTCCGCGGTGCTCGCCGCTTTCAGCCGCCGCAGATACCAATCGGGGGTGCGTAAGGCCTGCTCGCCATCGTCGCCCAGCAGAAAGGCCTGCTGGCGCACCTCGGCGGCTTCTTCGCAGACGACCGGCAGCAGGCTCCGGCCGATCGCGGAAGGCAAGGCCGCTTCGATGTGCCAGTACTCCAGCAGGGTCGCCGCCAGATCGCATGGCTGGACCAGCGCCTGGCTGCGTGCGGCCGCGCCAAGCCCATCGGGGAACCGCATCAGCCAGGGAACTTGGACTAGTTCTCCGTAAAGCCGGTTGTCCACCGCACCGATGCCGCGATGGATGCCCAAGGGAAACCCGCGGGCCGAGATCAGCACGACCAGCGTGTTGCTGCCCAGGGGTCCGTCGCGCACCAGGTCGAGCAGTCCGCCCAGGCACAGGTCGAACAGCGACACCTGGCCCGCGTAGGCCTGGCTGATGGCGAGCAGTTCGTCCGGATCGTAGTCTTCCGGCAACCAGAGGGCGGGCACTTCGGGCGATTTCGCGGATGGCGGTTCGTCTTCATCGGCATATTGCTCGCGCATTTCCAGCGGGGCGTCCCAGGCGGCCGCCATCCCCTGGGTGTGCAGCCAGAGGCAGAACGGCCCGGCTGCCTCGGCCGCGGACGCTTTCGACAGCCAGTCGGCGGCCGAAGCGAAGAAACCGGCCAGGTGGGTCTCGCCCACGTCCTCGGCCAGCGCCGGTTCGCGGGGTGCTTCCAGCTCAATCCGCTCGGCAAAGTCGGCGGCCAGCGGATGCCGGCTGATCCGTGGGTCGTCGGAAATCAACGTGGCACGGATTCGATGGCGGCCCAGGATGGCCGGCAACGTGTGTCCTTTCTTGCCGGGACGGGAGACTCGCTCGAGCACGTGCGAGCCGGTCAGCAAGGAGACGAACGTGTCTTCGACCCGCACACCGTCCGCGAGCGCCTGGTCGAAGACGAATCCTTCGGAGGCCAGGCGGTTCAGCTCCGGCGTGGCGATCCAGCTATTCCCATAGCAGCCGACGTATCCCGAGTGCAGCCGATCGACGACGAGGCAGATGCAGTTCATCGAGGTTGCATCTTGACGGGAGGGGCCTGCACGATCCGGTCTTGGCAGTCTTGTCGCTGCGATCAGCAGCCGTGGTGTAGCACAGCCGCCACCGCAAGGGAAGCCCCAAGACCGGAAGCTCGATAAGGGGAGCTACCAAGCCGGCGTCTGCTTGCCCCCGGACTGGCTGCTACGGCTCCTTCCGCCTTCCTCTTTGCTCCTTTCCGCGAGTGCCTGCCGGTAGACGGCCGCCACCCCTTCGGCCATCGCGGCGGCGGAGAAGCAATCGGCCTGCCGGCGGTGGGCGTTGGCCCGCAGCGAATGCCAATCGACCTTGTCTTCCAGCACCAGGCGGACCGCATCGGCCAGCGCCTGCGGATCGGCCGGCGGCACCGTCAGGCCCTCGATGCCGTCGCGGACCGCTTCGGTCACTCCCGCGACGCGCGTGGCGACCAGCGGCACGCCGGCGGCCATCGCTTCCAGAACGGCCATCGGCGGTCGCCCGCCACACAAGCTGGGCACGATCAAAAGGTCCATCCGGGCCAATTCGTCGTTCACGTCGGCCACAAAGCCCTGCCAGTCGATCGCATCGCAAAGTCCCAGCCGCTTGGCTAGATCCCGGACGTCGGTTTCGTATGCAGGGTTTTCGAAGGCGCCCACTGCGCGCAGGCGGACCAGGCAGCCTTGGCTCCGCAGAGCGGCCACCGCTTCGAGCAGCACTTCCAGCCCCTTGCACGGCCGATGCAGCGCCACCATGCCCAAGGTCCAGTCGCCGGCAGGTCGCTGACGCGCGGCCAGCGGCCCGCGGGCCGGTGCGCCGTTGGGCACGACGTTGATCCGCGTTGGGTCGAAGGCCATGCGGCGTGCATAGGCGGCCATCGCCGGGGAAGTGGCAATCACCGCATCCGAGCGGGCCAGGCTGACCCGCTGGGTGGCGGCGTCGATCCAATTTCGCAGCAGGCGCGTCGAGTCGGCGGCCAGCGGCCCATGCACGTGGTGCACGACCGGAAGCCGTGCCAGCGTGGCCGCCACGCTGCCCACCAGCGCGGCCGGCGGCGAGTGCGTGTGCAGCAAGGAATATCCCTGGTCGCGAGCCAGCCGCACCAGGTTTCGCACGCACGACAGGTCCCACGCCGAGCGCATCCGCAGCTCGTACAAGGGCGCCCGTCTTGCCTGCCTGAGCCGGGAGAACCGTCCCGGCTTGATGCAGGCAAAGCCGACCTCAAAGCCGAGTTGGCCCAGGTTGAGGGCCAGCAGGTCCTGCACCCGCTCGGCGCCCGCATAGTGCTCGCCGTCAACGACGTGCAGCACGCGGACGGTTGAAGCGGATGGCGGCCCACCGCCCGCCATGGCGGGGATGCCAAGAGTGGTCTCGCCGGTTGAAGGCGGCGCGATCGACATGCCTGTGCCGTGTCTGAGGTTAAATCGGCCGGGTGGCGCACGACTGGCCCCAGGCAACTATACGTTGCGAATACCCACCGCGACGGCAGATTGAGCAAAAGCAGTACGCGGCCTGGGGCGCGGGCGGCTGCCCCCGCGGCTGCTCGATCGGCGGCGGCAAAAATTCTTGATTCGCCACGCCGCTGGGATTTGCTTTGGCCGGAAGATGACAGAGATTTGAGAATGCACGCAGCGGGTCCGCATTCGAAGGTGTTGGGGCCATGACGGTCGTTTCCTCCATCGGCTCGACCGCGCTGCCAGGCCTGTACGACGAGGAGTGGACTCGAAGCCAGGCCGCCTTGGCCGGACCAAGAACCGACACGCTGGCCGAAAGCGTGTTGATCTTGCTCACGCTCACGGTCGTCCAGCGGATGGTGGGTTTCTTGCGGAGCGTGGTCTTCTGCCGCTGGCTCGACGCCCAGGAGCTCGGCCTGTGGGACATGGCCCATGGGTTCTTGATGCTGGCCGCGCCGGCCGTGGTGCTTGGCCTTCCCGGCTCGTTCGGCCGCTACGTCGAGCATTACCGCCGGCATGGCCAGTTGCGTACGTTTTTCCGCTGTACCCTCAGCGTGATCGTGTGCCTGCAGATGCTGGCCGTGCTCGGCGTCAGCCTGGCCAGTGGCCAGGTAAGCCTGTTGATATTCGGGTCGGGCGAGCACGCCGGCCTGGTGCGCGTACTGGCCCTCGGGCTGGGAGCGCTGATCGCGCAGAACGCGCTCATCTCGTTGTTCACCGCCATGCGGATGTTCCGCGTTGTCTCGGCGATGCAGTTCAGCCAGACGATGACATTCGCCTTGTTGGGGTGCGGCCTGTTGGCGGGCTGCCAGCCGGCCGCCATCTACGTGGCCGCGGCATTTGGCGCCGCCTGCTGCCTGTCGTCGGCGGGCGGCCTGGTGTGGCTTCGCCGGGCATGGCCGGCGCTGCCGCAGTCGGCGGCTTCGATGTCCGAGCGCCGTCTCTGGGCCAGGCTGATGCCCTTTGCGCTTTGGGTCTGGGCGGGCACGTGGCTGTCGAACCTGTTCGACCTGACCGATCGCTACTTGATCATCCACTACAGCGGGCTGGAGGCGGCCGAGGCCCTCTGGCAGGTGGGACAGTATCACAGCTCGCGCGTGATACCGCTGTTGTTGCTGGGCATGGGCGAATTGCTGGCTGCCATCGCCATACCGCACCTGGCGCACGACTGGGAATCGGGGCGGCGCGAGTTGGTTTCACGCCGGCTGACGGTTTTGATCAAGCTGCTGTCGTTCGTTTTCACGGCGGCCTCGGCGGCCGTATTGCTCGCCGCGCCCTGGCTGTTCGAGGTGGCCTTGGCCGGAAAGTATTCAGGCGGCCTGGCCGTCTTGCCGGGCACGCTGATCTACGCGACTTGGGCCGCCCTGGCCGCGGCCACCATCAACTACCTCTGGTGCGCCGAGAAAGCGCGGCTGGCCAGCTTGACGCTATTGGCCGGGTTGATGATCAACGTGAGCTTGAACCTGGTGCTGTTGCCGCGCTGGGGCTTGAGCGGAGTGGTGGCCGCGACGGCCGCCGGGCATTTGACGGTCTTGGTCCTGTTGCTTTACGCCTGCCGCGTCAACGAGCTGGAGCTGGACTTCGGCGTCTGGCTGGCGGCGGCGCTGCCCATGCTCAACTGGCTGGGTCCAAACGTCGCGCTGGCCTTACTGGCGGCCATCGTGCTGGAGGCCGCCACCCGCGACCGGCTGTTTTCGGCCGAAGAAAAGCAACTCTTGCGCGGCGGCCTGGCGCAATATGGCGGCCGGCTGAAGCAGTGGGCGGGGCGCGGGGCGTAATTGAGCGGCCCCGTCACACAGTCCTAAGGAACGACCGAAAAATAACTTCGACAGAGTCTGAGCGTGCCCCAGTTGCGCTTTTGAGGAAGTGGGCAGGC
>JBBDNX010000331.1:0-4703 GCA_040877345.1 Pirellulales bacterium | reverse complement strand
AAACATCCTGGAGAGCGTGCTGTTCGGGCACGTGCGGGGCGCTTTCACCGACGCCTCGTCCGACCGGGTGGGGAAGTTCGAGTATGCCCATGGCGGCACGCTGTTTTTGGATGAAGTCGGCGACATGCCGATGGCTACGCAGATCAAGCTGCTGCGGGTGCTGGAAAGCGGCGAGATCACCCGCGTCGGCTCGAACGAGCAGGTCAAGGTCAACGTGCGGATCGTGTCGGCCACCAACCGCAACCTCGAGCAGCAGATCGCGGCCGGGACGTTTCGCAGCGACCTGTATCACCGGCTCAAGGTGGTCACGGTGGCGCTGCCGCGGCTGGTCGACCGCAGCCAGGACATCCCGCTGTTGATCGAACACTTCATCCGACAGTTCGCCCGCCGGCATGAGAAACCGATCAAGAGCATGTCCACGGCCGCCCGGCGGCGGCTGCACGCCTACGACTGGCCCGGCAACGTCCGCGAGCTGCGCAACACGATCGAGAGCATGGTCGTGGTCGACTACGACGGCGTCCTCGACGCGGACGATCTGCCCCGCGAGCTGGCAGGCGACGGCGAGGCCGGCAGCGAGCCCCCGCCCGCCGCGATGAGCAACCTGGTAGGCAAGCCGCTGACCGACATCGAACGCCTGTTCGTCGCCGAAACGCTCAAGCTCACCGGCGGCAACCGGGAGGAAGCGGCCAGCATGCTGGGCATCGGCGAGCGGACCCTCTACCGCAAGATCAAAGAGTACAAGCTCTAATGCCCTGCATCCAGCAACTCCCCGCCAGCGTCGTCAACAAGATCGCGGCCGGCGAGGTCATCGAGCGGCCCGCCAGCCTGGTCAAGGAGCTGATGGAGAACTCGCTGGACGCCGGCGCCACGCGCGTCGACGTCTCGCTGGAGCAGGGCGGCAGCGAGCTGGTGCGGGTCGTCGATGACGGCGCCGGCATCCCGGCCGCGGAGTTGCCCCTGGCGGTGGCCAGCCACGCCACCAGCAAGCTGGTCGTGGCCGACGACCTGTTCCGCGTCCGCACGCTGGGGTTCCGCGGCGAGGCGCTGGCCTCCATGGCCGAAGTGAGCCGGCTCACGCTCCGCAGCCGGCCGCGCGACGGCGACAGCGGCGCCGAGATCGAGGTGGCCGCCGGGCAGGCGTCGGCGGTTACCCCCTGCGGCTGCCCGGCCGGAACCGCGGTCGAGGTCCGCAACCTGTTCTTCAACACGCCCGTGCGGCGGAAGTTCCTGCGTTCGATCCAGACCGAGGTCGGCCACGTCAGCGAGAGCTTCATCCGGCTGGCGCTGGCCCATCCGGCCGTGCACATGACGCTCAAGCACAACCGGCGGACCGTGTATGAACTGCCGCCCGCCGGCGACTGGCGCGAACGCATCGGGCACTTTTTCGGCCGCGAGCTGGCCGACGACCTGTTGTGGGTGCAAAGCTCCGACGGCGAGGTGCGGCTGGCCGGCTACGTCGGACACCCCAACCAGAGTCGCCCCAACGCCCGCATGCAATACCTGTTTCTCAACGGCCGATCGATCCGCGACCGCTCGCTCTCGCACGCCCTGGGCGAGGCCTACCGAGGGCTGCTGCTGACCGGCAGGTTTCCGGTCTCGTTCCTGCGGATCGAGATGCCGCCCGAGTTGGTCGACGTCAACGTGCACCCCACCAAGCTCGAGGTCCGCTTCCAGGACGGCGGCCGGCTGTATAGCCAACTCTTGGGAACGCTGCGGACCCGGTTCTTGACCACCGATCTGACCCATCGGCTGAATCCAGCCCACGCGCCGGAGGCGGCCCAGGCACACGACCCCGCGCGGGCCGCCCAGTTGCGCGGCGAGCTGGTCGACTGGGCCAAGGGGCAGGTGGCCGGCTGGCAGGGCGGCGAGGGCACGTCGCTCGAGCAGGGCGCGGCGGCCGGGCCCGCGGATGGCGGCGGGCAGGATCCGGGGCAGACGGGGCCGCCCGCGCCGCCGGCAGCAGGCACCGTGGGCTTTGGCGCATCGAGCTTCGCCATGCCTGCGGGATTCGGCCATGCACAGCAGGGGCGCTTCGAGCTCAACATGCCCGAGCCCGCCGGTGAGCCGTTGAAACTCAACCGCTTGGACCCCGCGCGAGCGGCGGCGCACCGTCCCCATTCGGCCGCCGGAACCCAGGAGGCGGCCGGCGCCGGGCCCGCCAACGGCCGCACCGGGCGGGTGGCCGCCTTGCAGGTGCACGACCGCTACCTGCTCGCGGAGAGCGAAGAGGGGGTATTGGTCATCGATCAGCATGCGCTGCACGAGCGGATTTTGTACGAGCAACTGCGGGAGACGGTGCTGGCCGGGACGCTCGAGTCGCAGGCGCTGCTGGTGCCCGAGCCGGTCGACTTGAGCGCGGCCGAGGCGGCGGCGGTGCTCGAACAACGGCAACTGCTGGCCCGGCTGGGCGTGGTCGTCGAGCCGTTTGGAGGCGATACGGTGCTGGTCTCGAGCTACCCGGCCATGTTGATGGGCAGCGGTGTCGCCGACATCCTTCGCCGCGTGGTCGAGCACCTGGTCGGCAACGGCCGCCCGCCCGACGAGCGCGACCTGGTCGACGAGCTGTTGCACATGTTCGCTTGCAAGGCGGCGATCAAGGCCGGCGACCGGCTCTCGGCCGACGAAATCGAGGCCTTGCTCCAGCAGAGGCACCTGGCCCGCGACACGCACCACTGCCCGCACGGGCGGCCCACGGCGCTGTTGTTTACCCGCGAAGACCTCGACAGGCAGTTCAAACGCACGTAGAGGTCATTTTTTCGCCCCGCCCGCCGCGGGCCCCATCCGGCGATTTATACTGGACGCCGGGCACCCCCAGCAGGCTGGCGGCACGCCGGGCAAAGGACGATCGGAACCGCCCCGCCGCTTCCATGGCAACCACGACTCGCTGACTATGATCTGTGTAAGCATCGGACGCGGCCGGCATCGGCACGTGATCGCGGAGCACAAGCACCTGGTGGAGCAGGGGGCCAAGCTGGTCGAGCTGCGGCTCGACTACATCAACGGCCAGGTCAACCTCAAGCGGGTGCTGCCCGACCGGCCTTGCCCGGTGATCGTCACGCTGCGGCGGCCGCAGGACGGAGGCAAATACGCCGGCAGCGAGGCCGAGCGGCAGATGCTGTTGCGGACCGCGATCGCCGAGGGGGTGGAGTACGTGGACCTGGAGGAGGACATTGCCGCGACGATTCCTCGTTACGGCAAGACCAGGCGGATCGTGAGCCTGCACGACTTCCGCAAGACGCCCGACGACCTGGAACAGATCCATGCCCGGCTGGCCGCCCTGGACGCCGACGTGGTCAAGATCTCGACGATGGCCAACCACCCGCACGACAACCTGCGGATGCTGCGGCTGGTCAAGCAAAGCCCCCTGCCGACCGTGGGAATCTGCATGGGCGACATCGGCACCCCGTCCCGGCTTCTGGCCGGACGCTGCGGCGCGCCGTTCACCTATGCCACCTTCCACCACGAACGGGCCCTGGCCCCCGGACAGCTCAGCTTCCAGCAGATGAACGAGGTCTACCGCTACGATGAGATCAACGCCGATACCGAGGTGTATGGCGTCATCGGCGACCCGATCGGGCACAGCCTCAGCCCGCTGATCCATAACGCGGCCTTTCATCACCTGGGCATGAACAAGGTCTACCTTCCCTTCCGAATGCCCCGCGAGGACCTGCACAGCTTTTTGGACGACGCGAGCGAACTGGGCGTCAAGGGGCTGAGCGTGACCATCCCGCACAAGGAGGCGGTGCTCAAGGTGCTCACGCGCGTCGACGGGGCGGTCCGTGGCGTCGGTGCGGCCAACACCCTGCTGTTCGAGGCAGATGAGATCGCCGGGTTCAACACCGACTACCGCGGGGCCATGGACAGCCTGGCGGCGGCCTTGAGCGAATCGGCCCATCAGCGGCTGGACCTGGCCGGCAAGGTGGGGCTCGTGTTGGGGGCCGGCGGAGCGGCCAAGGCGATTGCCTTTGGACTGCTGCGGCGCGGTGCGGAGGTGGTGATCGCCAGCCGGACGCGCGAAAGGGCCGACCGGCTGGCCGAGGCACTGGGCGCCAAGGCGGTCGACTGGGGGATGCGGCACAACTTCTGGATCGACGTGCTGGTCAACTGCACCCCGGTCGGAATGCACCCCCACGTCGACGAGACGCCCTACGACAAACAGTACATGAAGCCGTCGCTGCTGGTCTTCGACACGGTGTACAATCCGGAGAGTACACTGTTGGTCAAGGATGCGCGGGCCCGCGGCGCCAACGTGATCACCGGCGTGGAAATGTTCATTCGCCAGGCCGCGCTACAGTTCAAGTTGTTCACCGGGCAGGATGCCCCGGCGGACCTGATGCGCGACGTGCTGAAGCGGGCAATCGGACCGGCCAAGTATTGAAATGAATATTGTTCTGATCGGCTACCGCGGCAGCGGCAAGAGCACGGTGGCCCGCGAGCTGGCCGGCCGCCTGGGATGGCCCTGGCTCGACGCGGACCACCAGATCGAGGAGCGGGCCGGCAAGTCGATCGCCGCCGTCTTTGCCGAGGAAGGCGAAGAGCGGTTCCGCGACCTGGAATCCAGCCTGCTGGCCGAGCTCGTCGAACGGGACAAAACCGTGCTGGCCGCCGGAGGAGGGGCCGTGCTGCGCCCGGCCAACCGGGCCCTGCTGCGTTCAGCCGGCAAGGTCGTGTGGCTGCAGGCCGACGCGGCCACCATCCTAGCA
>JBBDNX010000330.1:0-4708 GCA_040877345.1 Pirellulales bacterium | reverse complement strand
GCTGTTCCCGGTGCCGATGTCGCTGGACCCGATGATGATCGCCGAAAAGCTGGGCGGCATCCTGTGTGATGAGGGTCTGGGCACCGATGATCTGCGCGGTGCGCTGGCCCGCGTGCGTGAGGCCGGTTACGAGCTAGAGCGTTCGCTGGTCGAGTGCCTGGGCGCGGGACACGGCGTGCCCGGCGTCGATCGCTCGCCGGCGGGGCTGCGCGAAGTCGTGCTGCGGGTTACCGCCGCCGACCCTCGGCGTGAAGCGGTCGAACGCTTTTCCAAGGAGTTTGCGCCCTTGGCCACCAGCGGTCCGGGCGGCCTGGCCGGCTACGCCAGCGGCCGGCCGCCGGTGCGCCCCGTGCTGGCCTACTGGCCCACCAGCGTGCCAAGAGATGCTGTAAGTCCGCAAGTCGAGGTCCGCACCGCAGCCCAGTGGTAGAACGAAATCCATTCCGTTTCGGCCGTAGAACGGAATTCATTCCGTTTTTGTCCGTAGAAGTAAATTTCATTCCGTTTTATCGGGCAGCAAACGAGGCAAGCAAATGAACAGCACGATCAAGCTCAGCGCGATTGCTCACGCCCGCAGCGGCGACAAGGGCAACCATGCCAATATCGGCGTGATCGCCTACACGCCGGCAGGGTACGAATACTTGCGCGGCGTGCTCACGGCCGAGCGGGTGGCCAGCCACTTCGGCGGGCTGGGGGCAAGCCGGGTCGAGCGTTTCGAGCTGCCCCGCTTGTGGGCCTTCAACTTCCTGCTGTACGATGCGCTGGCCGGCGGCGCGAGCCGGTCGCTCAGGATCGACACGCAAGGCAAGCTGTTGGCGACCGCCGTCGGAGAGCTCCAACTGCCCGCGCCCGACAACCTGGCAGCCATGCTGAAGGCAGAAGAGGAAGGGGGGAACAGACGACGAGAGTCGTCTTCTTGATTCCTGATTTCTGATTTCTAACTTCTGACCTCTGACTATGCTGCAAGTCCGCCGTAGGCGGAACCCCTGACTTCCGACTTCTGACCTCTGTTCCTGCCATGCCGCTCGTCCGCGTCAACATTCATCAGCACGCCGGCACGATCATCCTGAACCGTGCCGAGAAGCGCAATGCGCTCAACCGCGCGATGCTCGCCGAGCTGGCCCAAGCGCTGGACGATCTGCGGCAGGAGCGGCGCGTGCGGGCCATCGTGCTGACCGGTGCGGGGAGCGCCTTTTGTGCCGGCATGGACCTGGGCGAGATGCACGAGACCAGCAAGCAGGAAAGCCCACACGTCCAGTGGCACGAAGACGCCAGGAACTATCGCGACCTGCTCGAAACGATGTGGCGGCTGCCAAAACCCTTGATCGCCGCCGTCAACGGCCCCGCCATGGCCGGTGGAGCGGGACTCGTGCTGGGCTGCGACATCGTGCTGGCGGCCCACACCGCCAGCTTCGGCCTGCCCGAACCCTTGCGTGGAATTGTGGCCGGCATGGTCACGCCACTGTTGGCATTCCGGATTGGCGGCGGACAGGCCGCCCGGTTGCTCTTGTCGGCCATGACGATCGACGCGGCCGAAGCTCTGCGGATCGGCCTGTTCCACGAGCTGATCGATCCCGACCAGCTATGGCCGCGGGCGGTGGAGATGGCCGCCCAGTGCGCCCGCTCGGCGCCGCAGGCCTTGCAGCTCACCAAGCAGATGCTCAACGAGACGGTGGGCGAGCACTTGCCCACGCTCTTGTCGGCCGGGGCGGCCGCCAGCGCCGCGGCCCGCACCACCGAGGCCGCCGCCGAGGGGCTGGCCGCCTTTCTGGAGAAGCGTGAGCCCCGCTGGCCCTGACCGGCAACGAAGATTCCGAAGCTCCAAGAACAACAGACAAAGACAGGATTGCCACAAAAAAACACAAAAAGCCACAAAAAAGGAGGAGGAGGGATGAGGAGGAGAGCAGGCAGCACGAAGTTGAGCGCCCGTTGCCGAATCTTCATCGTCCGTAGCGTTCTTCCTTTTCGTGTCTTTTTGTGCCTTTTTGTGGCCATCTTTCTCCGTTGGCCGTCTTCTCCGCGCGTCTCTGCGCCCTCTGCGGTCGGTCCGTCGTCTCTTTTCCTTTTCGTGCCTTTTCGTGCCTTTTTGTGGCCATCCTTCTTTGTCAAGTTCCTCGTGGCCGGGCGGGTTTTAAAGCCCGGCCAGGTCGCCGGCGGTGAGGCGGCCGTCGTGCAGCGCGGAAGCCACCAGCGCGGCGTCGCAGCCCGCCTCGGCCAGGGCGCGCAAGTCTTGCGGTCCGCGAACGCCGCCGCCGGAGATCAGCTCAAGCTGCTGGTGCCTCTGGCGCAGCTCCCGGCACAACGCCAATGCGGCCACACCGGCGTCCATGCCGACGCCGGCCAGGTCCAGCACGATCAATCGCCGCACGCCGCAGTCGATCACCTCGTCCGCGATCTGCCGTGCGTCGCTGGCCTGCCAGGCCGGCCAGCGGGCCAAGGGCGCGCCGGCCTTGAGATCGAGGCTGAAGACCACCCGGCCAGGCCCTGCGACCTCCAGCACCTGCTCTAATGCCCGCGGGCCCTCGATCGTTTCCAAACCGGCGATCACGCCCGCCAGCTCGTGTCCGGCGGCCGAGAAATCGCTCAGCCGCCGCGCCTGCTCGGCCGTGCCGATCCCCGCGTCGACCCACAGCTCCAGGCCGCACTCGGCCAGCTCGCCAAACGTTTGCCAGGCCGGCTCCGCCCCGGCGATGGCGTCCAGGTCGGCCACGTAGGCCTCGTGCAGGTGCAAGTCGCCGGCGAAGGCGCGGCCGATCTCGGCCGGCGATGGCCGCTCGGCAAGGATCGTTTGAATCGGCCGGTACAGATGGCGCTCGCCGCCCACCCCGCGGACCACGAGGCCGCCCATCAGGTCGATGACTGGTATGACGCGCATCGGTCGCCGCTCATTGGATCGCCTGGCGGCCGTAGAGCGGCATGTGGCGATAGTACACTTCGAGCGTCATGATGGCGGCGGCCGTGTTGTACAGCCGGCCCCCTTTGGCGCCTCGGCCCCCCTCGAAGAACCAGCTTCCCGATTCGTGGCCTTGCGTTGCTTGCGTAGCCACCAGGTAGTCTCGCATGGCGCTGTCCCAAAGCTTCCACGGCTCGCCGCCCCAGTGGTGCATGACCTGCGTGGCATAATAGTTGTAATACATGTTGTCCTTCGACGGGCCTTGGCGGCTGAGGAACTGCACGCCGCTCCGCAGCGCCGGGTTCTCCTGCTGCCAGCCGGTGTACATCCGGCACAACAGGCCGATCGACGTGGTGGTCGGCTCCTTGCCGGGGAACAGGTATCCGTAGCGGGCCCCCTTGTCGTCCTGGACGAAATCGAGAAACCGCGTGACGTCGTGGATCGACCGCGGCGGCACCCGCAGATACGCCATCTGTCCGCTCTTGAGCGCCATCAACTGCCAGCCGGTGACGGTGGTGTCGCCCGGCTCGCCGGGAAAATAACGCCAGCCGCCCTGGTTTTTGTCCTGCGCATAGACGATGTAGTCGATCGCCCGCTGGGCATACTTTTCCAACTGCGGATCGCGGGTCATGCCGTAGGCCTCGCACAGCGCGATCGCGGCCAGCCCCTGGCCATACATCGTCCCCTCCCGCAGGTCGCCGCCGTCGTCGGTCATGAGCATCCGCTCGGCCAGGTAGTTCAGCCCGCCGCGGACCACCTCCTGGTAGCGGCCTTCCTCGACGTGCGTCTGGGCGTTGCCGAGAAAGGCCATCAAAACGATGCCCGTGGCGGCCGTGGTCGAGGCCTCGCTGCCCGGGTGGCGGCAGAGTCCGGAGCAGCCCCCCTGGTTGTGGTCGAAGTGCCAACTGCCGTCGCTGCGCTGATGGGCGGCCAGCCAGGCCAGCCCACGCGCCACGGCGTCTTCCGTTTCCGGGGTCGGTCCTCCGCCGGCGGCCGCCAACTGGGCCCGCGCTTCCTTGCCGCGCAGCGACAGCGCGCCGGTGACGTCGGCATCGAACGGCGTGAGCCATTGCCGCAAGTTGCCGGCCGGCTCGACGCCGAGGCGTTCGGTGACGGCGGGCTGCTCGGCCGAAGGCGGATGGTATGCGGGCGCCAGCCCGGAGCCGGAAATACCGCCGCCGGCAATGGCCGCGCTGAGCGGCTCGGCCGAATCGCTCTCGCTGCTGGCGGCGGCCAACTCCAGCAGCCGCTGGTCCGTCCGCTCGCCTGGTGAAATCAGCAACACGCTCGGCGCCGAGTGCCCGACCGGAGTCAGCAGGAGGATCCCCAGCACGAGGATCAACACGGCGTGCAGCACGAGGCTGGCCAGGCAACTGATGACGGGGCGGCGCACGCGATTGAAGATCCGCCGGGCCCGCGACGGCGACTGGGCGGAGGCAGGGCCGCGCGGGGCCTCCGCCGGGCGTTGCGCCTGCCGCGCGGGCGGCCTGCTGGGCGGCAGCGTCGCGGTTTCGGACAGTCCAGGCGGCTCGGACGACATGCGGCGATTACCATGGCCGGCAAGCGCCCGTCCCTGCCGTTTGCCGTGGGCAACAAAACCAGAAAGACCAGAACGGCCCGTCAATTATAGCACGCCTGCCTCCTCGTACAGATTCGAGGCGAAAGTGGGACGTAGATGGTTGGAAGGCGTGCACTACCAGCCCCGAAGCGGGCGGTAGTCAATAGCCGGGCGGCGTAAGCCCCCGGTTTGCGACCAAGCACGCCCGTCGTCAGCCCGCGAAGCGGGCGGTAGTCAATAGCCGGGCGGCGTAAGCC
>JBBDNX010000329.1:0-4708 GCA_040877345.1 Pirellulales bacterium | reverse complement strand
TCGATGCGACCAAGCGCAACGGCAGGCGCTGCAGCGCGGCGGTCGCCCACCTGCCGTCCCGGTAGCTGGAAAGAGTCGCCCGCCACGACTCGTCCGAGAAATGGCCGGCCTTGGAAAAAATCACCGTCCGCCCCTCGCGGTCGATGATGGCCGTGCTGGGAAACTCCCGGGCGCGGAACCGCCGGGCGACCTCGCGCCCATACGCCGTGCTCACGTCCACGTGGCACAGCGTGTATTTTGCCAAGAGGTCGTCGGCACCCTGTTCGTCACGGCGGCTGACCTGCTCCACACGCAGGCGGCGATCCGAGGGATCGTCCAGCACCACCAAGAGCGGCTTGCGGGCGGCCTTGGTGGCCTCCAGCGCGGCGCCGTAGTCGGAAAACCACGTCAGCCCCTGCACGTTCTCCCGATCCGTCTCGATCGCGGCGTCCAGCGGCCGCGTCTCGGCGGCCAGGGTCGCTCGTGCACCTGCAACGATGACACCCGCTGCCACAACGAAAACCCTCAACACGCGGCTCATGCTTCGACTCCTTTCCCATGTAGTTGCGTTCGAGGTCCCAGCATCCCGGTTCGTGGCCGCAAGGTTAGCCCCGCTTTCCCAATCTAACAAGGGGCTCTTACGGGGGGTCCGGCGTGGAGTCGAGGGAAAAAGTTGCAGAATCCAGGTCGCCTCGCATATCCTGGAGTCGGCTGTGGGGGTTAACGACGCTGGCCGGACGCTGGGCCGGATTTTTTTCTCCAGACGCAGCGAGGCATGCAATGCTGCGCATCAACGGGCGGACCGCTCGGGCTTGCGACGGCTTTACCCGCCGCGAGGTGCTCGAAATAGGTGGGCTGGGCGCCTTGGGCCTGATGCTCTCCGACGTCCTGCGCCTGCAAAGCCGCGCCGCCGACTCGCTTCAGCAGGCGCGGAAGGCCGACGCTTGCATCCTGGTCTTTCTGTTCGGCGGCCCCAGCCAGATCGACACCTTCGACATGA
The DNA here is from genome assembly GCA_040877345.1 of Pirellulales bacterium. Classification (GTDB taxonomy): domain Bacteria; phylum Planctomycetota; class Planctomycetia; order Pirellulales; family JAICIG01; genus JBBDNX01. Next base: position 3,729 of record JBBDNX010000329.1, on the reverse strand, counting down.
AGCCTCTGGCGCCCTCCGAGTTTCGCGGCGAATTCCAGCCGATCGAAACCAACGTGCCGGGCATTTCAATCTGCGAGCATTTCCCGCAACTGGCCGCGCAGGCCGACAAGTTCGCCATCCTGCGCTCGATGAACCATCTCCATCCGCGGCACGGTTATGGGCTGCACTACATGTTCACGGGGCGCGAGCATCCGCGGCCCGACCTGGATGCGCCCCCCACGCCTGGCGATTTCCCCTCCTTGGGCTCGCTGGTGGCAAAGCTGCAAGGGCCGCGGGCCGACTTTCCGCCGGCGGTCACGCTGCCCCGCTGGAACCGCTTTCTCGACGTGCCCAACGATTACGCCGGCGAGCTGGCCGGCTTTCTCGGCAAGAACTACGAACCCTGGCTGGTCCGCGCCGAGCCGAACACCAGCGAGTTTGCCGTGTCGGGAATCGACCTGCCCGACGGGATGTCGATCGACCGGCTGGCCGGCCGCCGCGAGCTGTTGGACTCGATCAAGAGCCGACTGGCCCGCATCGCCGACAACGAACAGGTTGGCCAGCACGACTCGCTCTACCGCCAGGCCTTCGCCCTGGTCACGTCGCCGCAGGCGCGTGTCGCCTTCGACCTGGAGCGCGAGCCGCCGCCGCTGCGCGACCGTTACGGCCTGGGGCCATTCGGCCAGGGCCTCTTGCTCTCGCGGCGGCTGGTCGAGGCCGGCGCCTCGCTGGTGACCGTGAACTGGCACGACGACGGCAGCGACGTGAAGAGTCCCTTCTGGGACACGCATAAAGACAATTTCCGCACGCTGAAAGACAAGCTGATCCCGCCCGTCGATCGCGGGCTTTCCGCCCTGCTCCAAGATCTCTCGGCGCGGGGCCTGTTGGATCGAACGCTGGTGATCGTGATGGGCGAGTTCGGCCGCACGCCGCGGATCGGTCGCGTGGTGATGAACGCCGCCACCGACTCGACCGGCCGCGACCACTGGCCTCACGCCTATTCGGTCCTCTTGGCCGGCGGCGGCGTTCGCGGCGGCCAGGTCTACGGCGCCTCGGACGACCGGGCCGCCTACGTCGTCGACGGCAGCGTGACGCCGCCCGACCTGGTGGCCACGGTGCTCACCTGTCTGGGCATCGACACCGCCTCGCGGATCTACGACCGTCAAGGCCGCCCCCACTTCGCCTGCGAGGGCCACCCCATCACCGGCCTGTTCTAGAGCCTACTTAGAAGTCCCTACCTCCAAAATCAAGGTGCTTTTCGCTGGCTCCTTGGCCCCCTTCTCCTTCTTCGGCTTCGGCGTTGCCGCCTTCACGATGATCCTGCCGCCCGCCGCCGCAAGAGCCCGTACGAGTTGATCCAGGGATACGTCGCTGGCGGCACGCTCGATTTTGGCGATTCGAGGCTGGCTCGTCTTGAGCCTCGCTCCCAACTCTTTCTGCGACAGGTGACTGGCCTCGCGCTGCCGGCGAACCGCCAAGGCAAGCTCCACCCGTGCGACGAGCAACTGGCGCTCTTCGTCATTCATTTCCAGGAAGTCGGCGGCATCGCCGATTTTCCAACCTGCCGTTTGCAGTGCCTTGCGCTTTGCCGAGTCCATCGCTGTCACCTTAGCTCGCCGTTCCTTTGTTCTTGCTCGCATTTGCCGCCGCATCGTACTGCTTGAGACGCTGCTTGCACCGCGCTAGTACTCCGCCCGGAATCCTGCGCGTCTTTTTAGGATACACTTCCAGGACGACCACCGCGTCGGTGTCGATTCGGTAAATGATACGCCAGTTGTGCTCGGCGTCCCGCACCCGCAATGCTCCGCAGCGGGACCCGATGTCGGGCAGCGGCTCGGCTTGGGGCATCCCCAGCTTTTCGCCCTCCTGCAAGCAATCGGAGCAGCATTCCGGCCTCCTGCCGGCCTTCAACCGTGAACGGAGGCGTCTTCACTTCGCCTTGCAACCAAACCAGCGGCTTCCGCGTCCGTTCGTCCGGTTGACCTCCCGACGATGGCCATCTCTCAATTGCTCCGCGGAAGCCATGCCTCTGCTCCTTGGGAAGCCACCCTCAATTGTATATCGGATACGATATATCGTCAATTCAAAAAATCGGCAACGCATGCCAGGCGTTACGGCTCCACCGAACGCGATCGAGCAGTTTTACCAGCAGGGTGCCGGCATGTGCCGGCCGCCGCTTTCAATCGGCCATGCAGAGCTTCGCCCAGCCAGGAGCTATCCGGCCGCCTACCAATACCAGTAAGCGCCGTAGCGCGGGTAGCTGTAGTAGGAGCTCCGGTACGGATAGCCGTAACCGCGATAGTAGCCGTAGTACGGCCGGTAGTAACTGCGGTACGGATAGTAGCACGACGAGACAGGCTGGAAGCCTATCCTACCGAGGGGGACGCTTCAGGAGCGAAACCAACGCCTGGCCGGAAAACAGAGCGAGGATCGGCACGAGTGGCAGGCGGAAGCGGTGATAGCCCGCGGGACCGCCCGACAAGGCAAGCAAGCAAAGCGCGATGAGACAGAGCAACACGAGCGGCCCGCTCTTCCAGGCGCGAGCGGTGAAAAGGCCGGTGAGCGATAACACGAGGTACGCCATCAGCACGATCCGCAGCACGGCGTGGATCGCCACCTCCCAGGGGCGCGTGCGAACAGCCTTGCCCAGCCGATCGACCAGCCCGTCCGGTCTGACGCGCCCAGCTTCGGCCGCGGGTTTTCTCAGCCCAAAAAAATCGACGTAAGCGCTCGTGCCGACGTCGAACACCGTTCCACGCACTCCCTCCAGGTGAATCCGGACGAAACCCCACGGATCGTCGCGCGCAATCCGCAAAGCCTCCGACCGCAGGAAGTCGTAGCGGCGGGCATCGTTCCACCCGCGCTGCTCCGGGTGCCGGCGATAATACACCGCCTCGCTGCGATAGCCGAGCTGCTGCTGCACCACGTCGAGCGGCTGCCCCTGCTGTCGAGCCAGCACGGCCGCGGCCTGGTAGTAGTAGAGGTTGATGTCGGCGATGGCCGCGAACCGCCGGTAATCCGCCACGGCATAATTGCGCACCTGCCAGGCGCCCAGAAGCGCCATCGACAACAGGCCAAAGCCAATGGCCTGGCCAAGCCGCTTCAGCCGTTGGTCCGCGTGCCGCCAGGCCAGGACCGCCAGGGCCGCGGCCGCCACGGCCGGCAGGAAGTATCCGATCGGCCGGACGTAGCCGGCGGCGGCCAGGGCCAGCGCCGAAGCAGCCAGCTCGCGCCAGGACAACGAGCGCAGATATCGAACCAGAAACAGGCCAAAGGCCGCCAGCAACGTGGTGAAAAGCGTTTCGGTCAAGAGCTTGCTGGCATAGAGCACGCTCAAGGGTTCGCAGGCGTACAACAGCCCGGCGGCGAACGCCGCGTCGGTTCGATCGAAAAGCACCTTGGCGGTTTGGAACACCAGCCAGGCCGTCAGGCAGCCCAGGCCGATCTGCAGCGCGATCGTCACCGCGTCGACCTGCCCGGCCAGCACTCCAATCGACAGAAACAGCGGGTAGCCGGGCGTGCGGGCCAGCTCCGGCTTGCCTCGGTCACCGAAGGCCCGCGACTCGACCAGCTTCTGGGCCAGGTCGATGTAGCCATAACTATCCGGCTCGCGCGTCAACGGGCCGCGAGGCGTGACGGCCAGCGCCACCAGCGGCGCCGCCAACCGCAGGGCCAAAGCCACCAGCAAAACGCAAACCAGTGGCCTGCCGCGGCGGCAGGCCGAGCGAGGCCTGAAGACCGGAAGGTTCA
>JBBDNX010000328.1:0-4718 GCA_040877345.1 Pirellulales bacterium | reverse complement strand
CTTCAGTTGGGTCGCGGCCGAGTTTTTGGAAGCGGGAGACGACGGCACGGCCGTCGTGACGGGCGACCGAGTGGTGGCCCGCGTGGGCAGCGCCTTCAGCGATACCCGCGACGTGATCCAAGTCAGGCTCGACCGGGGCGAAAAAGTGACGGTGCTCGAAGCGCGGCCGTTCAATACCGGACCGGCCGCCCAAACCTGGTACAAAATCGCACCGCCGGCCGGAGAATTCCGCTGGGTGTCGGGCAGGTTCGTAGACCGCGAACTTGAAAAACCTCGCCGCCGGCCCGGACCCCGCGATAACCTGCTGATCGCCAAGCACGGCTTCGAACCTGAAGAAGCCGGCGACACTGCGGCGGCCGACGATAATGATGAGGCTGCCGGCGAGCCCGACGACGACTGGCAAGCCGAGGACGACGCGGCCGGCGACGACGACAGCGGCGCTCCCGGGCTGCTGCCGGTGGACCACGACGAGCCATTGGACCACGACGAACCCTTGGACGACGACGAGCCATTGCCGGAAGATGCCGCCGATGGAGAAGAAGCAGAGCCGGCGGGCCACTGGTCCAAAGCGGCGGAAGACGAGCCGACGGCCGACGGCCCGAAGCTCCGGGCCGGCGATCGGTCGCCGCAGGGCGACCCCCGGCCGCGCGTCATGCCACGCTCGAAAGGACCTGCCGGCCTGAAGGACGAACTGGAAGATATCGACCTGGCGGTGTCGGCCATTGTGGCCGAGGAGCCGACCGCTTGGGATTTCGACAACGTTCGCCAGCGGGCCGAGGCGCTGCTCGAGCGGTCTCGAACGGCGTTGGAGCGGGGCCGCGCCCGCCGGATGCTCCGGAAGATCGACCAGTTTGCCGAGCTGCGCGAGCGCTACGAAACCGTGATGGGACTTCGCCCCCGGACCGATGAGCGCGATCAGCAACTGATCGAGGCCGCCAACGAGGTCGATGCGGCCGCTCCGAGCAGGCCCGATCCGCGCTACGATGGCCATGGCAGGCTGACGCAGGTCGTCTCGCGGCAGCCGAGCGCACCGCAGTTCGCGCTTTTGAATGAAGCCGGCGAGGTGCTCTATTACGTCTCGCCCGCGCCGGGCGTCAACCTGCGGCCCTACTTGAACCGCGATGTGGGCATCACCGGCACCTTGGGCTACCTGCCCGAGCACCGCGCTCGGCATGTGACCGCCAAGAGGGTCGAGGCGGTGGAGGGAAGCCGACCAGGCGACAAGGTGACAAGGTGACAAGGTGACACGGGGAGGAGATCGATGGGGCGATGGGGCGAGACAAATACCCCACGGCACGCCCACTTGCCACCAGCTACTGGACGGAACGCCAGAACTCTGGCGAGTCCCTGCTACCGATCCGTCATGCACGCTTTGAGAGATCCGTAGCTCCGCGGACCCTCTTCGACGGCCTGGGAAGGCCGTCCTACCTGCGGTTTCTGCTACCGCGGCCCAAAACTCTGGCGAGATCAGTCGGGCGACAGGCTCGGTAGCCCGGCTCTGACGGCCTGGGAAGCCATCCCAGCTACAAGTCCTGCTTTTGTGCGCGCTCGCGCACTACCTCCCCCAGAACTTGGCGCGTCCTGAGCCCTGCTTCGAGGATCAATCGGGCTAGGTAGCCCGGTTCTGACGGCCTGGGAAGGCCGTTCTACCTCGGGCCCGAGTCTGCGGGCTGGGTGCCGGCAATTTGGGCAGCGGAGGAAGAACGGAAAAGCCGTTCGGAAGGCCGCAAAATTTCGCTGGCCTCACCCGCCGCCGGCAGCCGAATTACCAGTAGGACCGGCATAGCCTGCCGCAGCGGGCGTAGCCGGCGAAAGCGTTCGTTCCGAGGGGGGAGCATGTCGCACGTCTTCAAGGCAAGGGCGCGTCGCTGGTCCGACAAGCCGAGGCTTCCGGACGTTGCCGGGAAGCTGTGGCTGGCAATCGCCGTGTTGCTGCCGAGCGGGGTCGTCGCCGCCGAGGCGGAGGCCCACACAACGACGAAGGCGAGCAGCAGCCGGCAGGCCCGCGCCGACGCGGTGCGTTCGATCCCTTACGCGAGGCTGAACCGGGAGGCGCGAGCGAAAGTGTCGTCGGTGCTGGCGTCGACGACCATCTATCGGCGGCTGCCGTCCCAGGTCATCGACTGCGATCCGTCGTTGTACTTGTTTCTGGTCGAGCACCCCGACCTGATCGTGAACATCTGGGAGGTGCTGGGCATCAGCCAGGTGGCGCTGAGCCGAACGGGTGAGAACACGTTTCAAGCCAATGACGGCTCCGGCACGCTGGGACAGGTCGAGTACCTTTACCGCAGCCACGATGTCCACCTGCTGTATGCCGAAGGCTCGTACGAAGGGCCTATCTTCACCAGCCCGGTGCGCGGAAGGTGCCTGCTGGTGCTGCGGACCGGGTATCGCCGCGAGACGAGTGGCCGCTTCCACGTGAGCTGCCGGCTGGATGCCTTCCTGCAGTTGGAGCACGCCGGTGTCGAAGTGCTGGCCAAGACGTTCCAGCCGTTGGTGGGCGCCGCGGCCGACCATAACTTTCGCGAGACGACGGCCTTCCTGGCCAGCCTGAGCCGCGCGGCCGAGGGAAACCACCCCGGCATGCAAACCATGGCGGCCCGGCTGACGAACGTCGAGGCCAAGGACCGCGAACAGTTTGCGGCGCTGGCAGAGCAACTGGCCGTGAAGTCGGCCTTGCAGCAGACCGCGGAGGCACGTGCCGAAGCGAGTCGGGCCAGACGGTCGGCGATTCAGGCACAGCAGGCCGCCGGGGCACAGGAGCAAGAGACGGGCCAGGCGCCGGGCACGGCCGCTGCGGGCCGTCCACCGACGACGACGCGCAAGTAGCCGCAACGAGTGCTCCGTGAGGCGGTGGACGACACTGCTTCGTCTGCCTTCGGCGGACCGGCAAGCGCGGCATCCTTCAAGCAGCGGCAGGACGGGCTTCCTAGCTGCTTCCTAGCCCGTCGCCCATGCCGGCTGCGATGGGCATAGTTGCGTGCCAGAAGCCGAAACGCAATGATGGGCTGAACGGACGGCAAGCAAACCACCCAGAAGCCAGAAGTCAGCACCGCGGATGCAGCTCAATCAGCGGACCGCCGCCCGCGCCGAACTGTTGATCGTCCACAGCCATGAGCTGCGCGCCGAGCTGGTCCACGTCGGCGGGGGCAGGCTGGTGGACATGGGGGTCGAGGCGCGCGGTGGATTGAGCGCCGGCCTGGAGCTGGCCCGGATTTGCATGGCCACTCTGGGCGAAGTCAGCCTGGTGCCTTGCCCCGCCGAGGTCGGCAGCGGTCCCGCCGTGGCCGTGCACACCGACCACCCCGTGGCCGCCTGCCTGGCGTCGCAGTACGCGGGTTGGCGGATTGCGCGGGACAAGTTCTTTGCCATGGGATCCGGACCGATGCGGGCCGCCGCGGGCAGCGAAGATCTTTTCGACCAGATCGGCTTTCGCGAACAATCCGACCGTGTGGTCGGCGTGCTGGAGACGTCCGAGCGGCCGCCGGCCGAGGTCTTTGAAGAACTGGCCGCCCAATGCCGCGTCCGGGTCCGGGACCTGACCCTGCTCGCCGCCCGCACGGCCAGCCAGGCCGGCACGCTGCAGGTGGTGGCCCGCTCGGTCGAGACCGCCTTGCACAAGCTGCACGAGCTGGGCTTTGACGTCGCGCGTGTCGAGAGCGGCTGGGGCATCGCGCCGTTGCCCCCCGTGGCCGCCGACGACATCACGGCCATCGGCCGCACGAACGACGCCATCTTGTACGGCGGCCAGGTGGTGCTCTGGGTGCGTGGCGACGACGCCAGCCTGGCAGAAATCGGCCCGAGAGTGCCCAGTTCCGCGTCGGCCGATCACGGTGAGCCGTTCGCCGGCATCTTCGAGCGGTACGGCGGCGACTTCTACCAGATCGACCCGCTCTTGTTCAGCCCGGCCGTGGTGACGTTTGTCAACCTCGACACGGGCCTTTCGCAGCGCTTCGGCCGGATCGAACGCGGCGTGCTCGAGCGGTCGTTCGGCGGAGGGAGCGGCTGAGTTGGGTACCCGCCCGATGCGACTGGCCGTGCTCGGATCTCCGCGGAGCTGGTATCTCTATGATCTGAGGCGCGCCGCTGCCGGAGCCCATGAGCTCGTCCCGCTGACGTTCCGCGACTTGACCTCCACGCTCTCGTCGCGGTTCGGGGGGGCTGCCACGGCCGTCGTCGCCAGTGGCCAGACGATGCTCGCGGACTTCGACGCCGTACTCGTCCGCACGATGCCCCCCGGCTCGTTGGAACAGGTGGTGTTTCGCATGGACGCCTTGGCTCGCGTCGAGGCGGCCGGCACGCTGGTGGTCAACCCGGCCCGCGCGGTGGAGGCGGCAGTGGACAAGTACCTGGCCTCCGCCCGGCTGGCGGAAGCCGGACTGGCCATCCCACGCACCGTCGTGTGCCAGACGGCCGACGCGGCCATGGCCGGCTTCGTCGAGCTGGGGGGCGACGTCGTGCTCAAGCCGCTGTTCGGCTCCGAAGGCCGCGGCATTGCCCGGTTGACCGACGAGGCCCTGGCATTGCGGACGTTCAAGCTGCTCGAACAGTTGGGCGCTGTGCTGTATCTTCAAGAGTTCGTGGGGCACGCAGGCTTTGACCTGCGATTGCTGGTCATCGGCCAACGCGTGCTGGGCGTGCGGCGGCGCAACCTGCTCGACTGGCGGACCAACGTCAGCCGGGGGGCCAAGGCCGAGCCGTTGGAACTATCGGCCGAG
>JBBDNX010000327.1:0-4718 GCA_040877345.1 Pirellulales bacterium | reverse complement strand
TAGCTGTCGGCATAGGGGTTGGCGGCACAAGGCTCTGATATCTGGAATGGTTCAAAGAGCGGCGCCGCCTTGGCCGATGGAATACCAATGGAGAGCTATTGGGGTGTCCGCGAAGTCAATGCAGACTGACACGGAACGCGGCGCCGGTAGAGAGCAACGTACACTGACATTGAACGCGGAGTGCCGGTCGGAGCGTGTCAGCTCAACGAGGTTCAGTCGGCCACGATCCAATCCCTACAAGGCCTTTTCGGGCCTGGCCGCGGGAACAACCGAGCTGAAGCCGTCCATCCACTCACGGTTCGCATCATTCGGCTGACATCCAGCCGGTGGAGAAGAGCATGCAAGTCTACGGCCCCACGTATGTCCATGGCCCCCAGTCGATCAGTGCACCGCACCAGGCGCGGCCGCAGGCAGCCGCCCAGGCGGCGCCGGCCGGCGGCGACCGGTTGGAGATTTCGGAGGCGGGAAGGCTGATGGATCTCCTCAGCCAGACCCCGGAGATCCGCCACGACCGGGTTGCGGCTCTTCGGGCCGCTATTGCCGAAGGGAAGTTCGAGACCGAGGCGCGTCTCGACCTGGCCGTGAGCCGCCTGCTCGACGAGATTGGCTGACAGCGTCCGGTTGAAACCAAGGCCGGAGGGCGCTAGAATCGTAGGTAGCACTTCGATTCTGCTCCCTTAATTCGGTCCGGCGTTCCATGGCGCACGACTTTTCCCTCGGTTCCGTCGAGGTGGCGTTATCGCCGCTGGAGCGTTTCGAGGAGTTCGTGCAGAGCCGCGGAAAGCGGCGCACCCGGCGAAAGCGGCTGATCGTCGAGCAGGTGTTCAGCCGGCATGATCACTTCGACGCCGACGAGCTGCTGGCGAATCTGCGGAAAAACGGCGACCGCAAGATCAGCCGGGCCACCGTTTACCGTACGTTGGGCGACCTGGTCGAGGCCGGCTTGCTGCGGCAAATGGACCTCAAGGGCCGCAAGGTCTACGAGCACGATTACGGCTATCCGCAGCACGACCACTTGCACTGCCAGAAGTGCGATAAGCTGATCGAATTCAGCAGCGACGAGCTGCGCGAGCTGTGCGAAGCGGTGGGCCGCGAGCACCAGTTCCGCGTGCTCGCGCACCGGCTGATCATCACGGGCGTTTGTGCCGAGTGCAGCCGGCCGAAGCGGCGAACGCGGCCGCTGGACATGATCTGAAGCGTTCTACGTCAGACCCTCACGTCGGCCTCGCCGGCCAGTTGGGAGGCATGGCGGGACCGGATCGGCGCCACCACCTGGTGAAGGAACTCGTCGACCTGCTCGGGCGCCCGGCCGACGTAGTTCTCTGGCGCCAAGGTGGCGGCCAGATCGATGCCGGCAAAGGCGGGATCGTCCGCTAGCCGCCGCAGCAAGTCGTTGGGGCCGCCCGATTGCTTCATCAAGTCGGCGGCGGCCAGGCTGTGACGGCGAATCCGCTCGTGGAGCTGCTGCCGGTCGCCCCCCTGGGCCACGGCGGCCATCAGGATGTTCTCGGTCGCCAGGAAGGGAAGTTCCGCGTCCAGCCGCTGGGCCATGACGCGCGGATAGACGACGAGGCCCGAAGCGATGCTCTGGTAGAGGAGCAGCACGGCGTCAACCGCCAGAAAGGCCTGCGGCAAGGTCAGCCGCCGGTTGGAACTGTCGTCCAGCGTCCGCTCGAGCCATTGGCCGGCCAGCGTGTGCGCGGCGCTCGATTCGAGGCTGACCACGAAGCGGGCCAGCCCGCAGATGCGTTCGGCCCTCATGGGGTTGCGCTTGTACGCCATGGCCGACGAGCCGACCTGCTGCTGTTCGAAGGGTTCCTCGACTTCCTTCATGTGCTGGAGCAGCCGCAAATCGACGGCCGCCTTGTGAGCGCTTTGGGCGATGCCCGACAGCGTGGCCAGGATCTGCGAATCGACCTTGCGGGAGTAGGTCTGCCCGGTGACGGGGTAGCTGGTGGTAAAGCCCATCTTGCGGCTGACCATCTGGTCCAGCCGGCGAACTTTTTCGTGGTCGCCCCCGAACAGCGCGAGGAAACTGGCCTGGGTGCCGGTGGTGCCCTTGACGCCGCGGGCTTTGAGCCTTTCCAAGCGGCTGTTGAGCTCCTCCAGGTCCTCGACCAGATCGTAGGCCCACAAGCAGATCCGCTTGCCCAAGGTGGTGGGTTGCGCGGGCTGCAGGTGAGTGAACGCGAGGCAAGGCAGGCCGCGGTGCCGCTCGGCAAGCCCGGCCAGACGATCGATGACGCGGACCAGCCGGACGCGGACGAGTTCGAGTGCCTCGCGCACCATCAGCAGGTCGGCGTTGTCGGTGACGTAACAACTGGTGGCGCCCCAGTGAATGATGGCACGAGCACTCGGGCAGGCATCGCCGTAGGCATGGACGTGGGCCATGACGTCGTGCCGCAGCCGGCGCTCGTACTGCTCGGCGAGGGCCAGATCGACGTCGTCCACGTGGGCCTTGAGCTCGGCAATTTGTTCGGCCGTGATCGGCAGGCCCAGCTCGGCCTGCGATTCGGCCAGCAGCACCCAGAGCCATCTCCAGGTCCGCGCTTTGCGCTGGGGGCTGAACAGCCGGCTCATCTCGGCCGAGGCATAGCGGGCGGTCAAGGGATTTTCGTACTGGTACTGCTCGCGGTCGATGCTCATCGTGGCGGCCGTGCAGGGGTCGAAAAGCCTATTCTAACCTGGCTGGGAAGGCGGCGGCAGGTGGTCCGGCACATGGAAAGCAGCGGAATTCAATGGACGGGCACCCACGTTGGCGGCTAGGATGCAACTATGAAGCTTCAGAACGTCGTTGGCATGATGGTTGGCTCGGCATGCCTGGTGGCGGCGATGGCCACGAGCGCCCAGGCGGTCGGTCCGACGAGGGGCGGGCTCTTCACCCGGCACCCGCGCGTGATCCGATACGACCCGGTCAAGGATGAGTTCGTCCACCAGAGGAGCCTGATCACGAGCCTGCCGCGAGAGCGGCCCGGGGGTACAGAAGCGTATTACGGCAATCGGCTCGAGAAGTTCCGTTACGTTGGACGGCCGGGGACGGGAGGCATCTACGATGCCTTGGACGAACATCAACGCCACAGCCAGCTCGATCCGGCCAACTACCAGTACCGCTGGCGCTGGTGAAATTGCCTTGGACCGGCCGCGGCCGGCCCGGCTGCGGCGTCACATGTTGGTCAGGTCATCGGCGCCCTCGCCGCCGACGAGCGCATCCAGGGCGGCGGCCAGCGGGGCATCGTGTTGGTTGCTCTCGGCATAGACCCGGCAGATGCGATAGCTGAGTGGAATTTGGCGGTACAGTTCGCTGTCGGATAGCTCGCGGATCTCTCCGCGGCCGGGGTCGAAGAGGAAGTTCTGGCCGGCCGTCGCCCCGCGGGTGCCCGGCCGGTGCACGTGGCGGGCCAGGTCGACCCGCAAAGGCAGGTCCCGCAGTGGGCGCGGCAGCCGGTCGCGCAGCGCCTGCTCGAAGAACGCCACCTTGCTGAAGATGCTGCTCGATTCGGCCGCGGCCGGATTAAAGAACAGCGTCCGCTCGGCTGCCATCTTCCAGCGCAGCTTGCGGGCCAGGAACTGCCTCCAGCGCAGGCCCAGCTCGCGCTGCACCGCGTCGCCGCTTTCGGCCCAGCGGGCGACGTCGACCAGCAGCGACCACTCGGTGAACCGCCGATAGGCTTCCAGGTTCTCCAGCGGGTTGCCGGGGAACAGGTACGGCTTGCTCTCGGCGAACAAGTCGGCCAGCGTCAGATCGATCGAGCGCACGGTCCGATGGAAGTAGAGCGACCGGAACAGCTCGGCTCGCACGCCGATGAACCGCACCAAGGCCGCCAGGCCTCGCGCGTGGATCGTCAACCCCGACTCGCTGAAGAAGCTGTAGTGCAAGAGGCGCTCCAGGTCGAAGGCCCGCGTGTTGAAGCCCGACATGTAAGCGTCGCGGAGCACGAAGTCCATGTTGTCGACCGTGTACAGCCCGCTGAACAGGCTCCGCAGATGCGCGAGCCAGCGCGGCGCCTCGGCCGGGGCCCCGTCGCGCGGCCGCGTGATCAATAGCGCGATGTGGGCCGGATCGAGCTGCTCGCCTGGTTCTAGTTGGCTGTTGGGATTTCGGCGGATGCCGCGGATCAAGTCGCCCAACTCCTGTTCGATGACCGTGCCGCCGAGCGTTTCGTGGGTGAGGCCGTAGTCGGCCAGCAGGTGTTCGTCCAGGAAATGGCCGAACGGGCCATGCCCTACGTCGTGCAACAGGCCGGCCAGCCGCATCAGCGATTCGACATAGCCCCGGCTGGGGACGTCGGGACAGACCTCGGCCAGGCTCGGGTAGAGGGTGTCGACGGCGCGGCTGGCCAGGTGCATCACGCCCAAGACATGTTGGAAGCGGGTGTGCTCGGCGGTGGGGAAGACCCACCAGGCAGTCTGCAATTGATGGATCTGCCGCAGCCGCTGCACCCAGGGGTGGTCGATGATCTGGCGTTCGGAGATCTCCGCGTCGCTCGACCCGCCCGAGGTAAAGGCGATGTATCCGTGGATGGCGTCGTGGCTGAGCCCTTCGAGCTGGAAGTCTCGCATGGTACAGGATTATCGCCGCCGGCCGCGGGGCGGTCCAGCGGGGGGTGGGGTGAAGGAAGGGGGGAAGGGGTGAAGGGGTGAAGGGGTGAAGGACGACAAGGCGACAGGGGGAGCGGGGGACAAGGCGGCACAGGGAACGAAGACGACGGCGTCGTCTG
>JBBDNX010000326.1:0-4718 GCA_040877345.1 Pirellulales bacterium | reverse complement strand
AGGACGCTGGGTTCTCAGCCCAGTAACCGGGGTTCGACTCCCCGTGCGGGTACCTTGACATTGCCACATGGACGCGGCGCCGCATGAAGGCGGCCGTCTGGCTTGACGCGTCCCGTCTCTCAGCGGCCGCCGGCGACCCGCCACCAGTCGGCGGCTACCGCGGCGGGCTCGCCGCTGTAGTGCTTCTTGAAGGCAGCCGAGAACGCACTACCCTGGCCCAGATCTTTGAGCAAGGCGGAGAACCTGGCCGGTTTGGACATCAAGGCCTTCAGAAAAGCAAAGCTGAGCGCGGCCGCATCGCCCGTCACGATGTCGCCCGATTCCAAGAACAAGTCGGGGCCGCGCCCGGCGGCCAAAGCGGCCTTGGCGGCTTCGTCCCACTGGTGGACGGTCCGGTTCCTGGGGTTGGCCCGGCCAGCGGCCACCCGGGCCGTGCCGACGGCGAACCAGCGGGGCACCTCGGCCTGGCTTTCGATGTAGGCCCCGGCGAACTGCTGTGCCAGGAGCAGGGCGGGCGTGTCGTTGTCGTCGTTGGGCACCACGAGGCAGCCGTAAGCATCGACGACGTTGTAGCGCCAGTGCCCGGTCCAATCCGAGGGGAGCTCGCGTTTCTCGACCATGGTGCCGAACTCGGAATAGTCGAAGCGGTGCTCAAAAGCGAACAGCGTCAGCCGCCCCTTCAAGAAGGGCTTGCCGGCCTTGAACATGGCCGCGATCTTGCCCTGCTGAACCTTGGCCAGCTCGGCCAGCTCGTCCATGCGGGCGGGCCTGAGGTTGCCCAGCAAGAGGAAGGCGTCTGCTCGGCGCTGGTCGGGGACCTCGTCGGGAATGGCCAGCCGCCAGTTTTTCGCCGCCAGGTCGGCGCGTACGGCGGAGAGCTCGTCGTGGGACATGCGGGTGGCGGCCATCATCCGCACGGCCAGATCGAGCGGCTGCGCGGGGTCGGACCAATCGAACTTGGCCCCGTCGGCAATCCAGGACTCGAAGCGGACGATGACCGCTTCTTCGAGCGGCGGCCGGCGCAGTGGCATCTGGGCGCCCGCCGTGCCCCGGAGCTTTTGCACGAGCAGGCTGTCGGCCGGCTTGCCCGGTGCGATGATCGGGCCGCTGTCGCCGCCGCGCAAGAGCGTGGCGAACGTCGACAGGTTGAGCCGGGCGGCCGGCTGTGGGCCGCCGTGGCAATCGATGCAGGAGGCGACGAGCACGGGCGCCAGGTCGCGGACGAACTGCACGGCTTCGGAGCCGGCGGCCTGGACGACTTGGGGCATCGACGGGCCGCCGGGGTTGGGGGCGGGAGCCAAGGAGGCGAGTGGCACGGTTTCGGCCCCGCCGTCGAAGCGGGCGCCGGCGTCGATCCAGGCGCTGATCTTGGCCAACTCCTCGGCTGTGACCTTGGGGCCGGTGCGAGGCATATCGCCCGTTTCGATGACCTCGACCAACCGGCTGCCTTGGCTCTTGCCGGAATTGAAGACGATGCCGGAGTCGGAGCCCTTTTTCAGATCGGCGAAGGTGGCCATGCTGAAGCCGCCGCGGGCATTGCGGATGTGGCAGTTGGCGCACTTGGAGGCAAAGATGGGCAGCACGTCCTCGGTAAAGCTGATGTCCGACGTGCCGGCCGGCTTTCCGGTTAGATCGAGCCCCCGTGCTTTGAGCAGCCGCTCGGCCGCCGCCAGTTTTTTCTGGTAGCGGGCCACTTCGTCCGCCGGGGCGTCGCCGGCCGCGATCCAATCGGCGAGCAGGCGTTGGGCTTCTCCCGCGGCCAGGGCGGAGTCGTTGTACTTCTTGCCTTTGTAGAAGGCCGAAGCCTTCTTCAAGGCGCGATCCAGCGATGCCGATGCCGCGGGCTCGGCGACGGCCGGCTGGGCCGCTCCGAGCGAAGCGTGCAACGCTACAGCCAGCGCCAGGCAGACGGCGATCGTGTGTCGCATGGGGGGGCGCCTCGATGAGTTCCACCGGCAGCAGTTGAGCCGAGGCGCCAATTATAGATCATCCGCCGCGTGGCCGCCAATTTTCGGCGGTTAGCGAGACGTATGGTCTCTCGACCGGCCGCGGCCGGAGCGAGACGACTCCCGCGTTTTTCCTCCTTCTGCCGCTTCAGAACCCCCAGCCAAAGAAAGTGTCGTGCTCGTAGGGAAGCCAACGGGGGCGGACGGCGCGAGGCGGCGGATCGACGGACGGAACGGGCAACGGTTGGCGAAAGTCGACATGGCCCACGTGATGGTAAGGATGGTCCTTGGCCCACTCGTATTCGTCCTCGAGCCGATCTCGCTCGGTCTTGTAGTCGAGCTTGAGTTGATCGCGCTGGCGGTCGTAGACGTCTTCGAGATGGTCTCGGCGGCGGTCGTACTCGCGCTCGTGCCACTTGCGGGCGGGTCGCTTCAGGCGGCGGCCGCGGTCGCGCTCGTATTTCAATTGGTCGTCCTGGAGCTCGTAGCTGAGTTTGAGTTCGTCGCGCTGCCGCTTGTAGGCCGCTTCGAGCTGCTTCTCTTGCAGCTTGTGCTGATCTCGCAGGTCATCGCGCCAGTCGTGGTCGGCCCGGGCCGTGGAGAGCTGCCCGGAAAAGACCAGTGCGGCGGTTAGCAGGATTGCAGCAACTCGCATGACGATTCCTCCTGTATTGCTTCCGGCTGCGATGGGCGCGTCTGTGAACAATTACGTGCAGGTCGCATGCCGGCGCCCTAAAAGGACGCAACCCCTAGGATAAACAGCGGCCGGCCAGATTGGAAGCATTTGGCCACTGTCGTCGGATTGACTGCAAGCGCCGCCGGAACGGGGCAGGAGGAACGGGCCGGGGGCAGAAGTCAGGGGGTAGAGGGCAGACGGCAGAGGGCAAACGGCCTGGGAAGGCCGTCCTACTACGGCGCGGCTGCGTCACGCCGGAGCGTGACGGTGGAACCTCTGTCGCCGGGCTCCTGACGGTCAACCTGGCAACAAGGCGGCCAAGTCGGGGTGGGGCCGGGGAATGACGTCGGCCATGATCAGCTTGCCGCCGAGGCGCTCGACGGTTTGCCGGCCGGCTGCGATGGCAGCCTGGACGGCAGCGACGTCGCCCCGCACGATGATGGTGACGTAGGCCGCTCCGATCTTCTCTTTGCCGACCAGTTGCACGGCGGCGCTCTTGAGCATTTCGTCCGTGGCGTGCAGCGCCGCCACCAGCCCCTGGGTTTCGAGCAAACCTATTGCGCTGGAGTTATTCATGGGTGTCTCCCGTGGTGCGCGGGCATCGTAGACTCCGAGTAATGGACTGTAGGCAGGTTTTTGAGCGGCCAGAGCGAGTACTTCATCTGTGGGGCCGGCAAGCCAGGACCAGAAGGCGGTGGCGCCCAGTTGCCGGCCGAGGGCGGCGCCCTGTTCGGCGGCCTCGCGGACGTCGTCGGCCGAGCCGATGAGCTTGATGCACTGGGCGGGCGAATCGGTGCTTTCGATGCCCAGGATCCGCACGCCGGCCGCCTTCGCACAGCGGTCGGCGACGACGAAGGCCGGGGCCAGGTTGCTGATTTCGAGTAAAGCAAGGGCCATGAGGCAGTGGTCGGTGGTCGGTGGTCAGTGGTCGGTGATCAGTGGTCAGTGGTCAGTGATCAGTGGTCAGTGATCAGTGGTCGGTGGTCAGTGGTCCGAAGGCGTCAGGCGAGGCCGCGGCGTTTCAGTTCGGCCAGGACGCCCTGCACAATCTGGTTGACGGCGCGAGGGTCCGCCGCCTGCGCCTGCGGGGGGCAGCCGCCGACCGGCTCGTCGGTGAAGCCCTCTTCGGCCAGCAGGCACTGCAGCGTGTTGGAAAGCGTGCGGATCTGGGCCTGCTGCGTATCGGCCAGCGGCTGGCGGCCGGCGCCGGGATGGAAGCCCCGGAGGGCCAGCGCGGCGCGGAAGCCCTCGGGAAAATCGGCCGAGTAGAGCATGGCGTCAAACAGCGTCAGCAGCTTGTACTGCAACTCGCGCGCTTCGTCGATGCGGCGGGCCATCGTCAGGTCGTAAAGCTTGCGGGTGATCTCCGGCACCACGCCGCTGGTGGCGTTGGTGCCGCCATCGCAGCCGATCAACAGCATCGGCATCAGCGCGGCGTCCCAACCGGTGAGGAAGCTGAACTCAGGCCGGTTGGGCCGCACCGCCTGGATCATGCGGATCATGTGCGGGATATCGCCCGAGGAGTCCTTGATGGCGACGACCCGCTCGCACTCCTCGCTCAGCCGCTGGACGGTCGGCACGTCGATGGGCGATGCGAACATGGGGATGTTGTACAGCGTGACGTCGATGGGCGTGTTGCGGCCGATCTCCTTGAAATAGGCGTAGACGGCGGCCGGACTCAGCTTGTAGTAATAAGGTGAAACGATGGCCACGGCCCGCACGCCCAGAGAGTGGTAGTACTCGCAGGCCGCCAGCGTCTCCCGCACGTTGGCTTCGGCGGCTCCCGCCAGGAGCGGCACCCGGCCTGCGGCCTGGTCGGCCATGATGGCGATAATCCGGCGGCGCTCGTCGGGCGTGAAGCGGGTGAATTCTCCGGTCGAGCCGTTGGGATACAGGCCGTGCACGCCCCGCTCGATCAGCCAGTCGGTATAGCGGCGCAGCTCCGCTTCGTTGATCTGGCCCCGCTCGTCGAGCGGGACGATATTGGGGGTGAAAATGCCTTCCAGGCGCGGGGCCCGGAAATGGGGGGATGCACACATGGGTTGTTCGCCATGGGGAGAAAACATCAGCAGTCGGCCTCACTAGCTTAGCCCGCC
>JBBDNX010000325.1:0-4730 GCA_040877345.1 Pirellulales bacterium | reverse complement strand
TTTTCCTGCCCCCTCGCCCCCTCGTCCGTCGCCTCAATGATCCCCAGACGAAAGCCATGGCCAGACGATTCCGGCAATCAAAGGGCACGCAGCTCGGGACGGCCACGTGCTACCGTCACAAGTTGCAGACTCTTTCCGCAAAACCGACAATGCGCTGCATGCGGCAAACCGGAGGATGCGGGCATCGAACGACCCGAGCCAAGCCTCGGCGCACCGCTGAAGCCGGCTTCGGGTCCCTCCTTTAACCACGACGAGGATCAACATCCACGCTCCCGCTCTGAATTTAGTAGGCTCTAACGGCCCATGACCAACCCGCCCTGACTAACCAGCAACTAGCAACCAGCAACTAGCAACCGGCTATAATCGACACGCAATTCACCTGGTTTCCCTGCCGCCATGTCCGACGTCACACGCATCCTGTCGCAGATCGAATCCGGCGATCCGTCGGCCGCCGAAAAACTCCTGCCCCTGGTCTACGACGAGCTGCGCAAGCTGGCGGCCGCGAAGCTGGCGCACGAGAAGCCGGGCCAGACGCTCCAGGCCACCGCCCTGGTCCACGAGGCCTGGTTGCGGATGGTTGGCCCTGCTCCGGCTCTCCCTCCGGGAGAGGGCCGGGGTGAGGGCCCCCTCTGGAACAGCCGTGGCCACTTCTTCGCCGCCGCTGCCGAGGCGATGCGCCGCATCTTGATTCAAAGCGCCCGCCGGCGGAATGCTCAAAAACGGGGGGGCGATTGGCGGCGGATCGAGCTCGATCCGGCGATCTTCCCCGTGACCCAGCGGAGCGACCAACTGCTGGCCTTGGACGAAGCCCTTTCGCGATTGGAGATCCAGCATCCCGACAAGGCCCAACTTGTCAAACTGCGCTTCTTTGCCGGCCTGAGCCATAAGGATGCCGCTGCCGCCCTGGGCATTTCGACCACAACGGCCGACCGTAACTGGGCTTATGCCCGTGCCTGGCTTCAACGGGAGATGGCGCCCTTCGAGCCCGATCAGGGCAGTTAGCGGATAAACCCGAATTTTTCTGAGAATCCGCGGGGTAATTCCCGCGGCGATTGCACACTGTCAGGTGCGGTTGATCCATCACGCCGTCATCGACCCGGCGGCCGCGAGGTTTCCATGCCCAGTCTTTCCGAAGAAGAGATCTTCGCCGCCGCGCTCGAACAACCCTCGCCGCACGAGCGGCGGGCTTTCCTCGACCGCGCCTGTCAGGGCGACGTGCACTTGCGTGCCCAGGTCGAAGCGCTGCTTGCCGCCCACGACCACCCCGATAGCTTCCTCGAACCACCGGCTGCCGCGGTCACGATCGACCAGCCAATGGCGGAGAAGCCGGGCACGCTCATCGGCCCTTACAAGCTCTTGCAGGTCATCGGCGAGGGCGGCATGGGCGTCGTCTTCATGGCCGAGCAGACCGAACCCATCCAACGCAAGGTTGCCCTCAAGGTGATCAAAGCGGGCATGGACACGCGCCAGGTCATTGCCCGCTTCGAGGCCGAGCGGCAGGCCCTGGCCATGATGGACCACGTCAACATCGCCCGCGTTTTCGACGCCGGGGCCACGGACGCCGGCCGGCCCTACTTCGTCATGGAACTGGTCCACGGCGCTCCGATCACCCAATACTGCGACGACAACCACCTCACGCCGCGCGAGCGGCTGGAATTGTTCGTGCCGGTCTGCCAGGCGATCCAGCACGCCCATCAGAAAGGGATCATCCACCGCGACGTCAAGCCGTCCAACGTCCTGATCACGCTCTACGACGGCAAGCCGGTGCCCAAGGTGATCGACTTCGGCGTGGCCAAGGCGACCGAGCAGAAGCTGACCGAGCGGACCCTGTTCACGCAGTACGGCACCATGGTCGGCACGCTGGAATACATGAGCCCAGAGCAGGCGGAGATGAGCGCGCTCGGCGTCGATACTCGCAGCGACATCTATTCGCTGGGAGTCTTGCTGTACGAGCTATTGACCGGCAGCACGCCGCTCTCCCACAAGCGCGTCAAGGAAGTAGCGTATGCCGAGATTCTCCGCATGATCAAGGAGGAGGAGCCGCCCAAGCCGAGCACGCGGCTGAGCGACTCGGGCGAGGCGCTGGCGTCCATCTCGGCCCAGCGGCACATGGAGCCGGCCAAGCTGACAAAGCTGGTCAAGGGCGAGCTGGACTGGATCGTCATGAAGACATTGGAGAAGGACCGCAATCGCCGTTACGAGACGGCCAGCGGCTTCGCGGCGGACGTGCAGCGCTACTTGAACGACGAGCCGGTGCAAGCCTGCCCGCCGTCGGCCACGTATCGGCTGAAGAAGTTCCTCAGGCGGAACAAAGAGGCGGTCCTGGCCGCCGCAGTCGTGGTACTGGCGCTGGTGGCCGGAATCATCGGCACGACGTGGGGTATGATCCGCGCAGCGGACGCGGAAGCTTCGGCCGTGCAAGAAGCGGAACAAAAGGAGTTGGCGCTCAACGACAAGATCAAGGCCCTGGCGGCCGCCAAGACGAGCGAACAGGACGCCAAAAGCAAAGAAGCGCTAGCCAAGGAAGCCAGAAAAGAGGCCGTGGAAAGTCTCAAGGACGCCCGTGCCGCCGTGGACCAACTGCTGACACGGGTGGCGCATCGTGTCGCCAATGTGCCACAAATGGAGCCGCTCCGCCGGGACCTCTTGCAAGACGCGCTAAAGTTCCACCAGAAGTTTCTTCAGAAGAAGAGTGACGACCCGGAGATTCGACTGGAGACGGCCCTGGCTTACTGGCACATGGGGCAAATTCACCACCAGCTCGGGCAGTCTGCCGAGGCCGAAGTTGGCTACTCCAAGGCCATCGCCATGTTCAAAGAGCTGGACACTGAGTCTCCGCTCGACGCCCGCACACGAAGCGAGCTAATTGTCATCCACATCGAGTTCTCCTGGGTTCTCGGTACTCTGGGAAAGCGCGAAGAAATCGAGAAGAACGTTCGACGGGGTGTCCAGATCGCGGAGGATCTTGTGAAGGAATTCCCCGAGGATCCCTATTACCGCCTGCACCTTGCCAATGCGGGCAACCAACTGTGGGGCCACATGGCTCAAACCCGGCCAGAAGAAGCGGAGAAGATTCTCACGCGAAATCTAACGTTGACCAACGAACCGAGGGTTATCGCGGATACTTATCACGGCTTGGGTTATCTGGCGGCAGCTCAGGGCCGCAAGGCGGAGGCGGAAAAATATGACCGAGAAGCCCTGAAACACATAGAGAAGTACGCGTCAGAGCAGCCCGGCACCAACTGGTTGCAGAACTCATGGGCCGGTGCGCTCCACCGCGTGGCCAGAAGCGTCGCCAACGATCGGCCGCAGGAGGCGGAGGAACTCCAGCGTCGCGCCATTGCCATTCTGGACAAGTCAGCCACTGACTTCTCTGCAGGCCCCCATCACCGTAGTACCCTGGCCGCCGCTCACCTGGAATATGCGGGCGTCTTGAGAAAGCTCAACCGGTCGGCCGATGCTGAGAAGGCATACCGCCGGGCGCTGGACCTTTACGATAAATTGGCGACGGACTTCGGCACGATGCCCGCATTCCAGCAGCTAGCGTTCGATAACCGCCTCAGCCTGGGGCAACTCCTCATTGACGCCGGTCGAGCGCAAGACGCGCAGCAAGTATATGGCGAGGCCGTCGCCCTTCCGGAAAAGCTGGCGGCCGACTTTCCCACGAAGCTGAACCACTGGCGGGGCCTGGTTCGCAGCCATTCGGAGCTGGGCCGCCTCCTGGGCACAGCGGGCAAGACCCGGGAGGCGGAGGCGGCGTACGGCCAGGTGGTCGCCATCCAGGAGAAGCTCGAAGCGGCCGTCGGCGGCAAGCCCGAGTTCGGGCCGGAGTTGGAACAAAGTCATCGCGACGCCGCCAAACAGCTGCGAGTTGGCGGGCGCCCGCAGGAGGCGGACAAACTCGATCGCCTGGCCCAGAACCATCATTATGCCCGGCTGGCCAAATCCCTCCGGGGCGCCCTGGCGAACTGCATGGACCTGGTTGCCCGATTCCCCGCGGAGACGGCGTATCGCAAGAAGCTGGCCGATTCCTGTTGGGAATTGGGTGTTTTTCTCAAGGACACGGGTCGAGCGCCGGAGATACAGCAGCCCTTTCGGGAGGTCCATGCCCTGTATGAGAAGTTCATGGTCCGGTTCCCCGGCGTCCCCGAATACCGCACCGGTCTGGTTGAAAGTCATCTGCATCTGCACGAGCTATTGGCGGCGACCGACCGGCTCCAAGACGCCGACCAGATCTACGGCGACCTGCTCAAATTGGCCGGGAATGATCCCCTGCTGTACGAGAAGGTGGCGTGGTGGCTGGTCACGCGACCTGCTCATGCGAAGGCGTACAAGGCGGCTCGTGCGGTCGAAGCAGCCGAGAAAGCCATCGCCTTGGCGCCGCAAGAAGGGCAGTACTGGAGAACCCTTGGGATCGCCCACTACCACACAGGCGACTGGAAAGCCGCGCGGACCGCACTGGAGAAGGCGGTCGATCTCGGCTATGCACGCAGTTCCAATCTGTTCTTTTTGGCGATGGCCCACTGGCAACTGGGCGGCGAGAAAGAAGCACTGCAACGGTACGATGAAGCTGTCGCATGGATGGAGCAAAACGCGCCGGGCTCGAACGAGCTTCGTCGCTTCCGCGATGAAGCTTCGCTTGTGCTGTTCGTGCGCTTGCTAGCCACCCTTCATGCGCACAGTTCTGACGTCCGTTGGCTGGAATTTGCGCCCGACGGGAAGACCTTGGC
>JBBDNX010000324.1:0-4749 GCA_040877345.1 Pirellulales bacterium | reverse complement strand
CGGCAACGCGACCGGCCGGGAAGTGGCCGACCAGGTGAGGCTTCCCTTCAAGATGATCGAGGAAGTGCTGCGGCAGCTCAAGACCGATCAATTGGTGGTGTACCGCGGCACGGCCGCGATGAACGACTACCAGTACCAGTTGACGGACATGGGCCGCGAGCGGGCCCGCCGCCATGCCGCCCACTGCAGCTACTTCGGGGCGGCACCGGTGTCGCTGGCGGATTACATCGTGAGCGTGCAGGCCCAATCGCTGACGAAGCAGCACCCTTCGGTGGCGGAGCTGGAAGGGGCGTTCGCCGACCTGTTGATGAGCAAGCGGATGCTGCGGCGGTTGGGTCCGGCGATCAACTCGGGCCGCGGATTGTTCCTGTACGGTGCGCCGGGCAACGGCAAATCGAGCATTGCGGAGCGTATCACGCGTGCCTTCGGCAGCACCATCTGGATTCCACGTACGATCGGTGTCGACGGCGAGATCATCAGGCTCTTCGATCCGAGCAACCACGAGGAAGCCCCGCTGGAGAAGTCCGACGGGATCATGGACACCGAGCGGATCGACAAGCGCTGGATCCGCATCAGGCGGCCCACGATCATCGTGGGCGGCGAATTGACGATGGGCTCGCTGGAAGTGACGTTGAACACGTCGACCGGCATCAGCGAGGCGCCGCTGCAGCTCAAGAGCAACTGCGGCACGCTGGTGATCGACGACTTCGGGCGGCAGCGGATGAGCACCGACGAGTTGCTCAATCGCTGGATCGTGCCGCTGGAAAAGCGGTTCGACTTCCTGAACTTGCCCAACGGCAAGAAAATCCAGGTGCCGTTCGACCAGTTGATCGTGTTTTCCACGAACCTGGAGCCGAAGGACCTGGTCGACGACGCGTTCCTGCGGCGTATCCCGTACAAGATCGACGTGATCGACCCGACGGAGGAAGAGTTCCGCGAGCTATTCCGGATCCTGGCGCCCAAGATGGGATTCGAGCACAACGAACAGGCCATCGATTACCTGATCGACAAGCACTACAGGCCCATCAATCGCCCCTTCCGCTGCTGCCAGCCGCGCGACCTGTTGTTGCAAATCAAGAACCTTTGCAGCTACTTGAACGAGCCGGCTTCGATGAGCAGCGAGCACTTCGACTTCGCCGTCGACAACTACTTCGCGGTGATGTAGGCAGGCTGTAGGCTGAAGGAGGGCGGCCCCTGCCTCCCCCCTTCTCCCGCTCTCCCCTTCCCCCGATCCCTCTTCAGCCGCGGGTGCGCTCGATGCCGAAATTGAGCTGGAGCTGGGGATCCTGCTGGCCCTCCGGGTCGAGCTCCTTGAACAACATGCTCGGCTGAATGTCCTTGTTGTGCTGGTACTTGTCGCTGGCATACTCCGTGAACTCGCCGGCAATCTGATGATAGAAAATCTGGCAGATCGAGACCCCGGCGTAGATCCGCACCGGCTGCACGGCAAACATCTCCAGCGTCCAAAAACCGCAAAAACCCACGTCGCCGAACCCGGCCGTCACGTGGACGAACAAGCCCAGCCGGCCCACCGAGGAGCGGCCTTCGATCATCGGCACCAGGTTGTGCGTCTCCGTCCGCTCCCGGGTGCGGGCCAGGTAAAGCTGGTTGGGGTTGAGCACCAGCCCCTCGGGCGGAATCGTCAGCCGCCGCACACGGTTCGCCCGGCGCATGTCGAGCACCAGCTCCTCATACGTCATCAGATCATGATGCAGCGTGAGGTTGTAGCTGTTGGGGTTCAGGTGCGACTCGTCGAACGGATCGATGACGATGTTCGTGCCGAGTTGATTGCGGATCTCGTGGCCGGAAAGAATCATGGCGCCCAGGGCCCTACACTTTCGCTAACGGTGCCAGCCCTACCCGCGGGCAGAAGCCCAAGAGCACGCACTCCGGGCAGTTCGGCCGGCGGGCCGTGCAGACCCGGCGGCCATGATGAATCAATCGGTGGCTGAAGTCCACCCACTCGCTCTGGGGCAACTGCTCCATCAGGTCCCGCTCGGCTTTGACCGGATCGGCCTGGCCGGTCAGCCCCAGCCTCCTGGCCACGCGCCCCACGTGCGTGTCGACCACGACGCCGGAGGCAATGCCGTAGGCCGTGCCCAACACCACGTTGGCCGTCTTGCGTCCCACGCCCGCCAGCTCGACCAGGTCGTCCAGCCGCCGCGGCACCTTGCCGCCGTGCTTTTCCACGAGGTCGCGG
Organism: Pirellulales bacterium; assembly: GCA_040877345.1. Taxonomy (GTDB): domain Bacteria; phylum Planctomycetota; class Planctomycetia; order Pirellulales; family JAICIG01; genus JBBDNX01. The sequence continues at coordinate 2,549 of JBBDNX010000324.1, read as the reverse complement.
CAACAGGCCTGGATGTTCTTGGCCTTGTTGCGGAAGAAACCGGTGGTCTTGACGTCCTGCTCCAGCTCGGCCCGGTCGGCGCCGGCATAATCGGCGGCCGAGCGGTACTTGCGGAACAAGTCCTTGGTCACCAGGTTCACCCGCTGATCGGTGCACTGCGCCGAAAGGATGGTGGCGATCAGCAACTCCAGCGGTGTGCGGAAGTTCAGTGCGCACTTGGCGTCCGGGTACTGCCGCGCCAGGCGGTCGGCCACTCGCTTGGCACGTCGTTTGGCTTGAACGGTGACCATCCAGGGCTCCAGCCAGCCAGCGTCGGGGCGGACCATCCAGCGGCCCTTCCGATTCTCCGCGGCCGCGGGGTGCTGTCAAGCAACAATCGACCGATCGGTGCAGCAGCGAAGCGCGGGCCCGGCCGCCGCGGAGGGAATGCTTGACGTTACTCGTTAAAAAGGCTACGGTTAGCTGTCGAATCGAGGCCCCAGCCCGGGGCCGCTTTCGGGCTTCTTTATCACCTTCACAGCGGGGTTGTCCACCATGAGCTACGCCGACAATCCGTATCGGTCACCCGAGTTCACCATCGCGGGTCTGGCGCCTGCCAACGAGCGTGCCGACTTTATCCGCAAGACGTATTCGCACCTGACGGCAGCCGTTTTTCTCTTCGTGGGTCTCGAGTCGCTGCTATTGAGCTTGCCGGGGATCGACGAACTGGCGCTCATGGCACTGCAGCCTTACGCCTGGCTGGTCGTGCTGGGCGCGTTCATCGGGGTTAGTTGGCTGGCCGAGTACTGGGCCCGCAGCGCCGTTTCGCCGGCCATGCAATACGCCGGCCTGACGCTGTATGTGGTGGCCGAGGCGGTCATCTTCGTGCCGCTGTTGTACATCGCCAACCGCTTCAGCCCGGACATCATTCCCACCGCGGGCATTGCCACGCTGGTCGTGTTCGGCGGGCTGACGGCGATCGTGTTGCTCTCCGGCCACGACTTCTCCTACTTGCGGACCGCGTTGTACCTGGGCGGGTTCATCGCCCTGGGGTTGATTGTGGCCAGCATTCTGGTCGGGTTCAGCCTCGGAGTGCTGTTTACGTCGGCCATGATCGCCCTGGCCAGCGGCTACATCCTGTACCACACGTCCAACGTGCTGCACCACTACCGGCTCGACCAGCACGTGGCCGCCTCCTTGGCCCTGTTTGCCTCGGTGGCCCTGATGTTCTGGTACATGGTCCAGTTGGTGATGTCGCTAACCTCCCGCGACTGAGAGGGGTGCGGGTGCCTCCTTCTTGCCATGGAATCGAGCACCTACGATCCGCTGTACTTGAAGGGCATCGAGTATTTCAACGAGTGCGAGTTCTTCGAGAGCCATGAGGCCTGGGAAGAGCTTTGGACCGGCAATTTCGGCCCGTCGCGGAAGTTCCTGCAAGGGCTGATCCAGGCGGCCGTGGCCTTGCACCACTTTGGCAACGGCAACATTCGCGGGGCCCGCAAGCTGTACTACGGCGCCCGGGGCTACCTGGAGGCGTACCGGCCCCGGCACATGGGCATGGACCTGGACAAGTTCCTGACCCAGTTCGAGGAGTGCTTTTCCGAAGTGATTGCCAGCCAGGAGGAGTTTCCCCGGATCGAGATCGTGCCCGACCGCATCCCCGAGATTCATCTGGAAAAGGAGGAAGGAGGACGGAGGACGGAGGAGTAAGCGGGGCCGCTGCGCTGGCAGCGTGATCAATCTTGGTCCTCCTGCCTTCTGCCTTCGTTCTTCTGCCTTTGGTCCCATCATGCCTGAATTTGATGCGAAGACATTTTCCGGCCGGGTGCGGTTGTTTCCGCTGCCCAACCTGGTGATGTTTCCGCACGTCTTGCAGCCATTGCACGTTTTCGAGCCCCGCTACCGCGAGCTGCTTTCCGAGGCAATGGCAGGCGACCGGTTGATCGCGATGGCCGTATTGGCTCCGGGTTGGGAACCCGACTACGAAGGCCGGCCGGCTGTTTACCCCGCCGCCTGCCTGGGGCGCGTGGCCGCCCACACTCCCTTGAGCGACGGCCGTTCGAACCTGGTTCTGGCCGGCATGAAGCGGCTTCGATTGGTGGAGGAGCTGCCCGCGGACAAGCCGTTTCGGGAGGCCAGAGCGGAGCTGCGCGACGATGTTTATGCGGCCGAGGCGAGTGCCCGCCAGGCGAGCCCGCACGGCAAGCTGATTGGCCACATCGAACGGATGCTGGCACAATCGAAAAAGGGGAAAGACGAGCTCAACCAGTTGCTCTCCGGCGAGCAACCGCTGGGAACGTTGACCGACCTGGTCGCGTTCGGCTTGCGCCTCAGCATTGCCGTCAAGGTGCAGTTGCTCGGCGAGACCGACGTCTACCGCCGCGCCGAGTTGCTGCTCTCCGAGCTCTCCAAGTTTCGCGGCAGCTCGGATTGGCGGACCTCCGAGCCGACCTCGTTTCCGCCCAACTTCAGCCCCAACTGAGATCAGAAGGCAGAAGGCAGAAGGCAGAGGTCAGAAGTCAGAGGTCGGAAGTCAGAGGTCGGAAGTCAGAGGTCGGAAGTCAGAGGTC
>JBBDNX010000323.1:0-4751 GCA_040877345.1 Pirellulales bacterium | reverse complement strand
CCTCACCGACGACCAGCGCTGGGACACGCTCGGCTGCACCGGCCACGCGGTGCTTCGCACGCCGAACATCGACCGGCTGGCCGCCGGCGGGGTGCTGTTTCACAACGCCTTCGTCACGACGTCGATCTGCTGCGTCTCGCGGGCCAGCCTGATGACCGGCCGGTACGCCCGCAGCCACGGCGTCGCCGATTTCCAGACCGCCTTGACCGCCGAATTGCTGGCTGCGACGTACCCGGCACTCTTGCACGAGGCCGGCTACCGCACCGGTTGCTTGGGCAAATGGGGCATTGGCGGCCCCCCTCCGGAAGGAGTGTTCGATGTCTGGCAGGCTTGGGGCGGCCAAGGCGAGTTCTTCGAAACGATCGACGGGCAAGAGGTGCACAACTCCGAGCTGCTGGCCCGCTGGGCCGTGGACTTTCTCAAGACGGCGCCCAAGGACCAGCCCTTTTGCCTGGTGGTCAACTACAAGTCGCCGCACGAGCCCTTCCTGCCCGACCCTCAAGACGCCTTATTGTTCGCCGAACAAGAATTCCCCGTGCCGGCCACCTACAACCAGGCCCATTTCGAAGCACTGCCCGCCTTCATCCGCGAATCCGAGGGACGCATCCGCTTGGATCGCCGGCATCCCACCCCCGAGACCTACCAGGAATTCGTCAGGCAGTATCTGCGCTGCCTGGCCGGTGTCGACCGCTCGGTGGGCCAGATCCTCGACGTGCTCGACGAGCTGCGGCTCGCGGACCGGACGGTCGTGGTCTACACGTCGGATCACGGCTTCTTTCTGGGAGAGCACGGCCTGTCGGGCAAGTGGCTGATGCACGAAGAGTCGATCCGCGTACCATTCATCGTCCGCCACCCCGCTCTGCCGGTCGAGCGGCGCGGACAAACATCCGACGAGCTCGTCTTGAACCTCGACTTGGGACCCACCATTATCGACCTGGCCGGCATCCCGGTGCCCGCCGGCACCGACGGCGTCAGCCTGCGGCCGCTGCTCGCGGGCGAGCAGGCCGACTGGCGGCAGGATTTCTTCTACGAGCACCACTTCCATTACGGCGGCCGGATCCCGCGCACCGAGGGGGTCCGCACGAAGGAGTGGAAGTACATCACGTATTTCGACGTCGAGCCGGCGCATGAAGAACTTTACGACCTGGCCCACGACCCACTCGAAGAGCGGAACCTGGCCGGCGATCCCGCCTTCCACGACCGCCTCGACGCCATGCGCGGACTGTACCGCCAGTACCACCAGCGGCTGCCGCCGGCCGTTGTCCCCTAGGGCCCGCGAAAAACGACTTGCTCACTCGCAACTGGGGCACGCTTATCGCTTTTCCCCAGCCACCCTGTTATCCTACTGGCAAGGATCGGGCTAGCTGAAACCGCTCCACGACGCTTCGCAAGGCTCGCTGCCATGCACGACCGACAAGCCCAAGGCTGCAGCGGCTTTCGCCAATCGCTCGCCTCTTCGCGCCGCGAATTCCTGAAGGCCGGCAGCATCGGTCTGTTGGGCCTCGGATCGGCCCAGCTCCTGCGTGCCGAGGCAAACGACAAGCCACGAGCCAGGTCCGTTATTCTTGTCTATTGTTTCGGCGGGCCCTCGCACCTCGACATGTGGGACATGAAGCCCGACGGCCCTTCCGCCATCCGCGGCGAGTTCAGTCCCATTCGCACCCGGCTGCCCGGCAGCGTCTACTGCGAGCACCTGCCGCGCCTCGCCGAGCGCAACGACCGGTTCACCTTGGTCCGCTCGGTCACTCACGACCGGCTGGTCCACGGCGGCGCCGTCGGCTTTGTGCTGACCGGCACCCGCACCGCCGACCCCGGCATCCCGGGCGTCCGCGGACCGGATGCCTCGCTCGACGACCATCCGGCGCTCGGCGCCATGGTCAACCGCGCCGCCCCATCCATCCAGCCGGTGCCCAGCGCGGTCACGCTTCCCTGGGAGATGATCGATGGCCAGGGACGCCTCGTCCCCGGCCAAGGCGCCGCCATGCTCGGCCGGCAGTTCGATCCCTGGCTGGTCCGATCCGACCCCAACCATCCGAAGTTTTCGGTCGGCGGCCTGAAGCTGGAGCCGGGACTCTCGATCGGCTCGCTCGACCGCAGGCGGCGCCTGCGCGACTCGGTCAACAGCCAGAGCCGGCGGCTCGAGCAAGTCGCCGAGATGCAAGTGCTCGACGCATACTACCAGCGGGCATTCGGCCTGCTCACCTCCCAGCGCACGAAATTGGCCTTCGATTTGAAGCGCGAGCCGGCGGCCCTGCGCGACCGGTACGGCCGCAACACGTTCGGCCAAAGCTGCTTGTTGGCCCGCCGGCTGGTCGAGGCCGGCGTTCGGCTGGTGCAGGTCAACATGGGCAACGACCTCAACGGCGAGTACGGCTGGGACACGCACGCCGACAACTTCAACCGGCTCAAGCAGAAGCTGCTGCCCAAATTCGACCCCGGCTTTTCGGCCTTGCTCGACGATCTCGACGAGCGAGGCCTGCTCGCCGACACGCTGGTGGTCTGCATGGGTGAGTTCGGCCGCACGCCCAGCATCTCCAAGAATGCCGGGCGCGAGCACTGGCCCCATTGCTACAGCGTGCTCTTGGCCGGCGCCGGAGTGCAACGCGGCCTGGAACACGGCGCCTCGGATAACCAGGGCGCCTATCCCATCGACTGCCCGGTGACTCCGGAGGACCTGGTCGCGACCATCTACGACTGGCTTGCCATCGATCCGGCGAGCACGATCACCGACCATCTGGGCCGCGAGCACGCCCTGGTCAAGGGACGCGTGCTGGCCGAACTCTGGTCGTGATGCCCGCATGATCGCCGAGCAGTTCCCTCCCTTTCGCCCGCACCCCTTGCTCGCAAGCGGGCACATGCAGACGCTGGCCGGCGTGTTGCTGCCCGGCCCCCGGCTGGTCTATTCAGCCCGGCAGCACCGCCTCGCGCTGGGCGACGGCGACGTGATCGTGCTCCACGACGACTGCCCGCCGGACTGGCAGGCCGGCGGCCGCACTGCCTTGTTGATCCACGGCCTGGCCGGCTGTCACCAGAGCGGCTACATGCAGCGCGTGGCCGCGAAACTCTCCGCCCGCGGCGTCCGTTGTTTCCGCATGGACTTGCGCGGCTGCGGCGCCGGCTTCGGCCTGGCGCGGCTGCCCTATCACAGCGGGCGGTCCGAAGACGCGGCCGCCGCGCTCGACGAGATCGCGCGCCTGGCTCCCGGCTCGCCCACCATGCTGGTCGGTTTCTCGCTGGGCGGCAACATCGCTCTCAAGCTGGCGGGCGAACTGGCCGGCCGCAACTGCGGCAACCTGGACGGCGTCGTCGCGGTCTGCCCGCCGGTCGACTTGGCGGCGGCGGTCGAGCGGCTCCGCCGTTTGCAGAACCGGCTTTACGACCGGCATTTCGTGAAGCTGCTCATGACTCAGTTGCGCCAGCGGTGCCAGGCGCTGGGCGACTCGCCCAGGGTCGACTTCGTTCAGCCCCCCAGGCGGCTCTGGGAGTTCGACGAGTTCTTCACCGCGCCCGTCTGCGGGTTCGGCACGGCCGGCAACTACTACCGTTTGTGCAGCTCCGCCCAATTCGTGCCGCGGATCCGCCTGCCGACGCTGATCATTGCCTCGCGCGACGACCCCTTGGTGCCCAGCGAGACCCTGCAAGCGCTGCCATCCAATCCGGCCGTCCGGCTGCACCTGGCGTCGCACGGCGGCCATCTGGGGTTTGTCGGCCGCTTGGGGCACGACGCCGACCGCCGCTGGCTCGACTGGCGCATCGTCGAGCATCTCGCTCGCTGACGCTCTAGCGCGCCGCGACCGCGGCCGCTTCCTGCCGCTCGAGCTGCTCGATCTCCCAAAGCAGCCGGTCCCGCAGCTCGCCCAGCCGGTGCTCGTCCTCGAGCTTGCGGCCCGCCTGGTCGGTCACATAGAACACGTCGACCACCTGGTCCAGGTACGTGCCGATCTTGGCCACCGAAACCGAAAGGCCCGACTGGAACAGCGCCCTGGCGATCGTATACAACAGCCCCGTCCGGTCCGCCGCGAAAACGTCGATGATCGTGAAGCGGTCCGACGTGGCATTGTCCACCCGCACCTGCGTGGGCAGCGGGCTCAAGGCCGACTGCCGGCGCTGCTCACCGGCCCGCCACAGCCGGCGAAACGTGGGCGGCTGCGACTCGCTCGCTTTCAGCGAGGCCACCAGCGCGCGGCTCACTTCGTCCAGCCGAGCCGGCGGCGGCTCGCCGCTGAAGTCCGGATCGTGAACGAAGAAGCGGTCGAATACCAGCCCGTCGGCCAGCGTATGAATCTCCGCCGAGAGAATCCGCAGCCCCCGGCCCGCCAGCGCGCCGGTCAGCTTGTGGAACACGCCCGGCGTAATCTCTTCGTACGTCCCCACCTTGTATTCCACCGTGCCCGTCTCCGGCTGAAAGCGGCCCAGCGCGATGGCGTCGCCTCGCGACAGCCTCCGCAACCGGATCAGGTCCTCGGCCACCTGCCCAGGCCGCGAGGCGCGCAGGTACGAGACGGGCAGCGCCGCCAGTTGTGTCTTGAACCAGCTTCGGCCTTCCTCGGGCACTAACGGCAGCACTTCATCGCGGAGGCTTTGCAAGTGCTCGCGCGGGCGGATGGCCGGCGCCTCGCCGGCCAGATGTTGCATCGCCCGGCGGTGCAGGTCGGCCAGCACCTCCACCTTCCAGGCGTTCAGCACGCCCGGGCCGACCGCGGCCAGGTCCGCGGCGGTGAGCACAAACAGCATCTGAAGCGTCTCGGGCG
>JBBDNX010000322.1:0-4758 GCA_040877345.1 Pirellulales bacterium | reverse complement strand
GCGACAGTAGGCATTGGTCAACGCATGGTCGACGACCTATGGGTCACGCGAGGCGTTTGGGACTTCGCTGGACCAACCTCCGATGCGCTCCCGCGCAACACCTGGGCACTGGCTTCGAAACGTAACTTCGCATCACGATGACTGTCGCCCCCCCCGGTCGGACATATGTCTGGAATGGAGGGGCTTACGACCGTCTCGGTGCCGCGTGACCGGGGGCTGACGCACCCGGCTATTGACTTTCGCCCCGTCCGGGGCTGGTCGTGCATGCCCACGTGACTGCGTTCACTCGCCGCGCCTGAGGGTGGCGATGAGCGGGCGGACGAGCTGGACGGCGCTGCGCTCCAGCTCGGCGCGGGCGGTGATGCGGAGCCGATAACGCTGCAGGTCCGCCTCGGAAAGCCCGTTGTAGACGAAGGTGTGACGCACCAACTGACCCTGGGGAAAATACTCGTGGCGGGCCTCGTCCGGCGGCTGAAGCATCTCGACCTTCACCGAGTTGAGACCCGCGGAACCGGGAGGATGACGCTGGATCACGCGGATCACGCTGGCCTCCTGCTGCCCGCCGGCCGGGCCGGTCATCACCGCGAACTCGACGCCGGGCGCGCCGTCGATCGATAGATCGGGGTTGGCGCGGTCGTCCAAAGCGGCGACCGCGCCGATCACCGCCTCCTTGCTGGGCCGCGTCTTGCTGAGCTTGAACCAGGCGCGGATGCGGGCGGCGCGGGCGTCGGCGGGCCAGTCGGGCACGACGCAGTCGAGCACCGGCACGCTGCGGGCGTCCTCGAACGACAGGTCGTAGATCGGATAGGCGAACACGCCGTCGCGGGCAGGCTCGAAGACCGGCTCGATCTCGACCCAGGCCTCCGCGGGACGCGGGCTGAACTCTTCGGCCGTCCCATTCTGGATCGAGATCGGGAAGCGAACGCTGTCACCCGAGAGCAGCTCGGGACGATGGGCCGCCACGTAGAACTGCCGCGGGTTGAAGGGGTCGCCAGCCGACTGGGCCAGCGGGTTGACGTTCCCCTCGCACTCGTCGGAGGTTTCGTCGTCCCGGTCGTAACGCCGATGCACCAGCCGCCACAGGTCTTGCTCGCGGTTCAGGTAAAGCGCGAGCGCGTCGCCCCCCTCGATGGCCACGCGGCTCGTGACCGGCGGATCGGCGCCCACCAGCCGCACGTCGAACTCCCGGCGGCCCGGCTCGCGCGTTTCGACCTCGATCGACTCGCCCAGCGACCGCTCAGGGAATTGCCGGCCGCCGCCGGGCCCTGCCTCCCGCAGAGTGAACTTGTAGAGGCCCAGAGCCTTGGTGATCTCGTTCAACAACAGGTTCAGATCGTTGACCGGATGATACCGGCCGCGAATATCGTCGTCCTCCTCGATAAACTCCTCGAGCTGGGCGGCGCCGTCGATGGCCACGCCCACCACGTCGAGCCGGATGCGGTCTTCCATCTGGCCCTGGTGGTCGTCGCGGAAGGCCCGGGCGACGTCCCCCTCGCCCCGCAACGTACCGGGCCTCGGCCGCCAGCGGTCGGCGGGTCCCGTGACATTGTCGACGCCGTCCGTAATGACGATCAGCCTGCGGGGAAACTCCTTGGGCTGCCGCGCCAGCTCGTTGTTGATCGCGTCGACAACCGAGCGATACAGGGGCGTGCGGCCCCAAGGCTGAGCCTTGTTGAGCAGTTCGACGAAGTCATCAAGACTCGCGCGATCCAGCTTGTCGGTCGAGGCCACCTGGTCGACGTCGTCGCTGGGCAGCAGGCCGTCAACGCGGTTGAGCCAGGCCGGATTCCACGCTGGCTGGCCAGCGCCATCGACGCCCACACGATGGCCATACAACCAGAGACTGACTTTGTACTGCCCCGCGTCGGCAAGCTGCTGAACGATCCTGATCATGGCGGCGCGTGCGGCATTCATCCGGCCGTTTGTTGGGACCTCACGTCCGCCTCGAAGTACGTTGGGTTCCCCCATGGTAGCCGAGCAATCCAGCACGAACACCAGCGAGCCGGGGTTCTTGGCTTCGCCCAGCACGCTGACCGTGGCCGTGGGCTTCGGCTGCCGGCGGTGGACCAGCTCCCAGCCGCGGCCCAGCGGCAGCACGTGAAAGTGGCTGATGCTCTTGTGGCCGCGATACAGGCCGGCGAGCTGCCAGGGACCATTGGCATCCGGGGACGAAACGGCCCCGGTGTTGCCGGGGGGGCGCAGCACAAGCGCGAACGAGGCGCTGGTGGCCGGGCCGTGGATGGGGACCGAAAAGCGAGGCTGGAACTCCTTGTCCTGCTTGGCGCGGACCTCGACCGGCGCGTGGGCCGGATCGTAGACGGCCAGGGCCGCCTTGCCGCGCGGAAGATTGCCGGCGACCTTGACCGCCACCTCCTTATCGATCGCGGCCGCCTCGGAGACCGGGCGGGTGTCGCCGGTGGCGGCGACGAGAAACTCGCTGGCGGCCCGCTGCCGCCGGGCGAGCAACTGCCCCTGCCGCTGCCAGGCATCGTCGTCGCGCGGGTTCAGTTGGCGGGCGCTCTTGCGGTAGCTTTCGACCACGGCCGCGAAGTAAGGGATCTTGCCGGATGGACCGCCGGCCGGCCCCCAGAAATCTTCGAGCGCCCGGTCGGCCTGCCAGAGGAGCAGCTCGGCGAGGTCGAAGCGGAACAGCGCGGCGATCGGGTCGGCCGCCACGATGCCCGAGGTGCCCCAGAGCGGCGCCGCCGCGCGGACCAGGCTGTCGGCCTGGGCCAGACCGGCGCGGGCCGGCCGCGGAGTCGACCGGTCGCGGGAAGCCGGCCCGCTGGCGAGGGCGGAAACAATGTCGTTGGCGGCGGCCAGCCGCACGCGCACGGCCTGCGCGTCGCGAGCGAACTGGTCGATGGCCGCTTGCACGTCGACGGCTGGGGAGTCGCGGTCCGCTTGGACCCCATGAATGGGGTCACTACGAACTGGCTGGACCCCATGAATGGGGTCACTACGAGCCTGGACCCCATGAATGGGGTCACTACGAGCCGGCTGGACCCCATGAATGGGGTCACTACGAACTGGCTGGACCCCATGAATGGGGTCACTACGAGCTGGCTGGGCGCCGCTGGGAACGGGGGCGTCGAGGATTGCCAGGGCCGGATGCTGCGGCCAGCGGAGCATGCGTTGGAGCTGCAGGTGCGCGGCGGCGGCGGCGGGCTTCGTCGTGCCGACGGGCTCGCCATATCCGCTGGCGCGGGCCGCGATCTCGCGGTACGTATCGCGCAGCTCGCGGCGCTGAATGCCGGTGACCAGGGGCACCGACAAGAGCGCGTCGATCTCGCGCAGCGTCCGCTGGTCCTTGGCTTGCCGCAGCACTTCCGCGTAGCGGTCCTGGAAAAAGCGTAGCAACGGATCAAGCTTCCGCTCGACGAGCAGGGCCGCCTGGTCGAGCTGCTCGTCGCGCTCGTTGTCGGCATCGGGCGACTTGAGGCAGTCGTCGACGTACCGCTCGATCCGCTCGGCCAGCGCGTGGTTGGCCAGGATCGCCTCGTAGGCGGTTGCGAGCTGCCGGTCGCGCTCGGCCAGTTGAGCTATTTGGGTCTTATCGGGCTCGGGGCGGCCGGCGAGCCATTGAGCCAGGTAGGGGAGCTGCCACCAGGCCCGGTCGCGCACGTCGTAGGCGCGGGCCAGGCGGGCGGAGCGGCCGGCGGCCTGCTGATAGGCGGCCTCGGCCAGCGACGCTTGTGAAGCCGCCTCCGACAACTCATCGGCGCCGCCGACAAACAGGTTGTCCTCGGCGCGGCGGCGGTCGGCATCGGCTGCTTCGACAAGCGGCCGGACCGCATAATGGACGCGCTCGTCAGGCGGGGCGGCAAGCTGCTCGGCCCGGGCGCGGTTGTGCAGGGCCGACTGGATGAGGGCCGGCGGCTGGCTCCAGGCGGTGGCCGGCAGGTCGCCGTCCGGGTCGAGCATGCGCAAAAAGCGTTGCTCGACCGGCTCCAGGCCGTCGGAGGGGGGGTCGCCGGCGGCGGCCAGCGCGCGGCGAATGGTGCCGGGGCTGGGATCGTTCTGGCCGGCCTCCCAGGCGGCCACCGCGCGGATCACGGGGTCGCCATCGCGGGCGGCGGCCAGGTTTTGCGAGGGATCGAGGATCGCCTGGATCACCCGCTTATGCTGGGCGGCCCGGCGCGCGGCGGCGGCGGCGGCGCGCCAGGCGAGGGCCAGCGGCAGGTTGTGGGCGGCAACGGCCAGGCCGGGCCGGCGCCCCAGGTCGATCGCCCAGAGCGCATCGAGCTCGTCGGCGGCCTCCAGGACGTAGGCGGCCCCGGCGTCGAGCAACTGTTCGAGCCGCAGCAGGCGGCTTTCGAAGTCGTGCAGTTGGAGCCAGGCGGCCCGCGAGACACCGCCCGGCGAGCGCCACCGCGCGTGGCGCTCCCAGAGCTGCGCCAGGCGGTTGGCGTCGTCTGGTTTCAGCCTGGCGGGCTGGGCCTCGGCCGCCGGGTCTTTGCGCTCGGTCTCGGTCCAGACGAGGTCGAAGTCGGGGGCGTCGGCCGGGACGAGCGAGGGGGTCTGCAGGTCGAAGCGGTTCTTGAGCACCCAGTCGTGGACGCGCGACTCGACGTAGGCGTGCAGCTCGCGCAGCGAGACGCGTCCGTTCTTGTCGCGGTCGGAGTCGTCGTAGCCCCGCAGGCCCCGCCCGACAAAGAAGCCGAACGGCGAGCTGGCCAGCTCGGCCGACGACCAGCCGACCAGGCCGCCGCGGGTGGTGTTGAGGATGACGCCGTCGCTGGTGCCTTCGAGGGCCTG
>JBBDNX010000321.1:0-4774 GCA_040877345.1 Pirellulales bacterium | reverse complement strand
CTACGATAGCTAAGCGCATGACACCGCTCTACTACGCTGCCGCCTGCCAGACTGACTTTGCCTGCCCCAAGGGGCGAGGTGAAGCAGCCGGCTGGTGCAAGGACATGGACCTGTACACCGAGCATCCCGACACGGTCGAGCCGCTGCCCGAAGGCCAAGCCGAGCAAGGACTTGACCCGTCTGCCCGATCGACGCTTCACCGCGCTTACCAGACCCGCTACCAGTCGGGCCCGTGACCCGCAGGGACCCCCACCACTTTCATACTTGACTCTCGCCATGCGCTCGTTTCAACTGGCTTGACGGCAGAGGCCCAGGCGGCGGGGCCGCGAGCATTGGGCGCTGGTTCAAAGCCCGAAAAGCTGGAGGGAACCTGGGCGTGGCGTTCCGTTTCAAACCGGGCGAGCCGGTCAGCCGAGCGGTGACGCGCATCGCGCGCGAGCAGATCGACGGCGCGCTTGCGGCGTTGAAGCCCGACGCCGAGCCTGCGCCCGAGGCCGTCCACGACGCCCGCAAGCGGTTCAAACGGGTCCGCGCGCTGTTGCGGCTGGTGCGCGAGCCGCTGGGCCGCAAGCTCTTCAAGCGCGAGAACCGCGCGGTCCGCGGCGCGGGCCGCCCGCTGTCGTCGGTCCGCGACGCCAAGGTGCTCATCGAGGCCTTGGACAAGCTGGCCGGCTCGGCCGAGCACGGGCAACCGGCCCAATGGTCGGCCTTGCGGGCCGCCCTGGTCGAGCGGCAGCAGGCGCTCTCCTGCGGCGTGCTCTCGGACCACGAGCTGCGCCAAGGCATCGTCGAGTCTCTCGAGCAAGCAAGGAAACGGGCCAAAGAGTGGCTGGCCGAACCCTGGATCCAAAAGCACCAGGGCTGGCCCCTGGTCGAAGCCGGCTTGAAGCGCACCTACAAGCAGGGGCGCAAAGCGATGGCTGCGGTGCGCCGCGATCCGGCCACGGAGCGGTTGCACGAGTGGCGCAAGCGCGTCAAGGATCTCTGGCACCAACTGCAGCTTTTCGCCCCGATGGAGCCCGACGTCCTCGGCAAGGTCCGCGAGACGCACGATCTGGCCGACTTGCTTGGCGACGACCACGACCTGGCGGTCCTGGCCCAGGTCATTGAGCAGGATCCCAACTGTCTGGCGGCCGCCAAAGCAATCGACAACCTGGGGCACTTGATTGCCCGCCGCCGAGCTGAACTGCAGGCGCGAGCCTTGGCTTTGGGCGAGCAGGTGTTTGCCGACAAACCGGCGCAATTCGTGGCCACCCTGGAAGACTACTGGCATTCGTGGCAATGCGCCGCCAGCGAGGCCGCACGCTGCGGGTAGGGACCCCGTCATGTGCGGCCGATTTACTTCCCGCGTCTCCGCCGCGGCAGTGGCCGAAGCGTTCGGCCTGGAGCTGCCGGCCGAGATGCCGGCGCGCTACAACATTGCGCCTTCGCAGCCGATTGCCGTGGTGCGGTTCGACCCGCTGGCGGGCCGCCGCCAGCTGGCCTGGGTACGCTGGGGGCTGGTGCCCCGCTGGGCCGACGATCCGGCCACCGGCAACCGGCTGATCAATGCGCGGGCCGAGACCGTGGCGAGCAAGCCGGCCTTCCGCGACGCGTTCCGCCAGCGGCGCTGCCTGGTGGTGGCCGACGGTTTTTACGAGTGGAAGAAGACGGCTGGCCGCAAGCAGCCGTATCATCTTGGTCCCAAGCAGGGCGAGCTGTTGGCCTTCGCCGGCCTTTGGGACCGCTGGCAGCGCTCGGGCGCCGCCTTGGAGACGGGCACGATCGTCACCACCGGCGCCAACGAGCTGGTGCGCCCGCTGCACGACCGCATGCCCGCCATCGTAGCGGCCGACGACTACGACTGCTGGCTACGGCTCGATTGCGACCAGGCCCGGTTGATGGAAATCTTGCGGCCTTACCCGGCCGAGCGGATGTCGGCCCATCCGGTCAGCACACTGGTGAACAACCCGGCCAACGACGTGCCCGAGTGCCTGGCTCCCGACGACCGGGACAACCTCCGGCAGACGACGCTGCTTTGAAGCCCGCCTCGTAAGTAGCAGGCACACTCCGTGTGCCGTAGCAACGTGGTCCACTCGCGTAGCAGGACTCGCCAGAGTTCTGGCCGTGACGTTCCCCCGGCCGTAGAAAAGACACCAAAAGAAGAAGACGACGGACGGACGAAGAAGATTGGCCACGGAAAGGCACGAAAAGACGACGGCAAGTTCGCTGCGCCGATCGGCTGAGTTTTGAGTTGTTTCCCGTTTTTCGGTGATCACCCCGGGCGGATAGATGCGGCGATGCTCGTTCAAGAACGCGGCCAGGGTAAGGGATGTAGTCCGCGGGAGGGGGACTTCCAGCCCAGGCAGGGTGGAACCTCGACTACCCGCAGCCCCGCCTGCCAGAACCTCCCTGGCGTTGTCAGTCAGGGGGAATCCGAAAAAGAGGCGATTGAGAATATCGCAGACGCTTTTCGAGAGACGATCCTGTACTATCGCAGTACCGATGAAGCGGTCCCATCGGCCGAAGTGCCCGTGGAGTATCCAGCGGGTTCGAGGGAGCGCTGGATTTTAGTGAGAATCTAGAATGCGATCCATCACCGGGCCGGAGGTGGTTCGCGCCTTCGAGAGGGCCGGGTTCGCGGTGGTAACAGGGATTTTCGCAACAACGTTGCGAGTTTTTCTGACTCCTGATGGCGCCCCAAGCCCGACTCCGGTGGCACCGGTGCCGAACGTGGCTGCAAGGCCGCCTTGGACGACCTCTGGAGGACAAGTCCGCCGCAGGCGGAATTCCTGACCTCTGCCTTCTGCCTTCTGCCTTCTGCCTTCTGCCTTCTGCCTTCAGAGCAGCCGGTCCAGCGCCTCCAACGCCACACGCCAACGCGGATGGCTCTCGCAGTAGGTCTCCCACCAGTCGCCGAGCAGCGTGGCCAGGTCGACGGGCCCAGCCCGATCCAAATGCCAGGCCTCCAACGCGCGGGCCAAGGGCCGCTCGCCCGGCGCGATCAGCTCGACCTCCTGGGCGGCGTCCAGCACGGCTGGGACCATCGCCAGCAGGGCCACGCGGTGCAGCCGCTGACGAGAGATGTTCTCCGAGAACTTCGGCAGGTCGCTGTTGAGTGCCGACAACAGCCAACCCAAACGCACCACGTCGGGCAGCTCGGCCATGGGGCTGGCCGCCACTGCCTCGAAAATCACCGAGTTGTAGGGCGCGTAGGCGGCCCCGCCGCCGGTCGCCGGGTGCACCAGCGCCACGTCGGCCCGCTCGGCAATCAAGCCGGGCTCGGTGCGGCGTCCCACGGCGGCCAACAGGCCGGCGCCGCGGGCTTCCCACTGCTCGCGGATCGAGCCGCCCCGCGTCGCCAGCTCGTCGAGCAGGCCCGGCAGCGCGGCGGTGTACGCCTGCTTCAACCCCATCAGCCAGCCGGCCAGGCTGCCTTCGAGGACCTGGGTCTTCTCGCGGCCGGTTGTCTTGGTCAGGCTCAGCGAGGCCAGCTCGCGGTGGTTCTCATAGCCCACCGACAAGGGCACCAGGTGTCCGAAGAAAGTGTCCAGGTCGATGCCCGCCCCGGAAAGTCCCTCGGCCAGCGCAGCGGCCGGCTGCGCCAACGCTTCGGCCAGCCGTGCCTCCGCCAGCGGTTGGCCGCGGACCAGGGACTCGGCCGCGTGGAAGCAGCCGGCCGATACGCTAGCGAGCCAACGCAACGGCGGATCTTGGTGCTTGGTGCTTGGTACTTTGGTACTTGAATCTTGGCGCTTGAATCTTGGTGCTTGGTGCTTGGTGCTTGGGAAGGGCTCCGGCGTCCAAAGACCCCAGTCCAAAGACCCCAGTCCAAAGACCCCAGTCCAAAAACCTAAGTGCTACCCGGCAACGGCCGCCCCCGCTAAGATACGATATTCTTTCATTGCCGACGGCCGCGATCCATTTATCCGCCGGCCTTTTCGCCCTGGCGCAATCGGAAATCAACAACCCGCGGAGCCGCTGATGCTCGACCAGCAAGTGAAGCCCTGGACCGTTTCGGACGCCGCCGAACTGTACGACGTCGGCCGCTGGGGAGCGGGCTACTTCTCCGTCGACCCCGCCGGGCACCTGCGGGTACACCCCACCAAGGACCCCAACCGCTCGATCGACCTCAAGCAGCTCATCGACGACCTGCAGTTGCGGGGCATCGACCTGCCGATCCTGATCCGCTTCGCCGAGATACTCAAGCACCGCCTGGGCGAAATCCACGACGCCTTCCAGCAGGCCATGAAAGACCACCAGTTCAAGGGCAAATACTGCTGCGTCTACCCGATCAAGGTCAACCAGCAGCGGCAGGTGGTCGAGGAGGTGCTCGAATTCGGCCGGCCCTACCAGTTCGGCCTGGAGGCCGGCTCGAAGCCCGAACTGCTGGCGGTGGTGGCCCTGGCCTCCAACGACACGCCGATCATCTGCAACGGCTTCAAGGACGCCGAGTTCATCGAGATGGCCATGCTGGCCCACAAGATCGGCCGCCGCATCATCCCGGTCGTCGAAAAGTACACCGAGCTGGGGCTGGTGTTGGAATATGCCGAGAAGGTGGGCGTGCGGCCGAACATCGGCATGCGGGTGAAGCTGGCCACCAAGTCGAGCGGCCGCTGGCAGTCGTCGGGCGGCCACCGCTCGAAGTTCGGGCTCACCGTGACCGAAATCCTGCGGGCCCTGGAAGAGCTGAAGCAGCACGGCATGCAGGACTGCTTCAAGCTGTTGCACTTCCACCTGGGCAGCCAGATCCCCAACATCCGCCACATCAAGCAGGCCCTCAACGAGGCGGTCG
>JBBDNX010000320.1:0-4778 GCA_040877345.1 Pirellulales bacterium | reverse complement strand
CCGACCAGCCGCCGGGCGCAGGCCGCCCCAAGGCCCGAAGCGCCGCCGGTGACGAGGAATGTGCGGCCCTCGATTTGCATGGCTGCGCCGAGTGGGATGGATTCTCGCGGGCCGGGGCGCGACGCCGCGGACCGGTTCACAGCGCCCCGATATGGTTCTATCAAACCCCTCTCCCAGCCAACAGGCCGACCGGGTGGCCGCCCCAAGCGATGTTTGGCCAAAGCACTGTACGGCACGGCATTTAGACGCTATACTTTGGGCGGTTGGTTCGTGAACGAGTACGAGCTGGCGCCGGTTCCCGTGGAATCCGCACTCCGTTGCCGCTACCGAGCTTCCCACCTTTGGCCATGATGTTGGCCCTTTCTTTTGACCCGGAAAGCGAAAAGCGGGTCGTCACGCCCTCGTACAGGAGATCTACGGTGGGCAAGAAGTTGTATGTCGGGAATCTGAGCTATAACGTCAGCAGCTCCGATTTGGAACAAATGTTTTCCCAGTTCGGCAGCGTGCAAAGCGCTCAGGTCATTCAGGACCGCGACACCGGACGCAGCAAGGGCTTCGGTTTTGTGGAGATGGGCAACGACCAGGAGGCTCAAGCGGCCATCCGCGGCCTGCACGAGCAGGAACACGACGGCCGTCCGCTCACCGTCAACGAGGCCCGTCCGCGCGAGGAGCGTGGCGGAGGAGGAGGAGGATACGGCGGGGGTGGTGGTGGCCGGGGCGGCCGGGGCGGCGGGGGTGGTGGCCGCGGCGGCCGGGGCGGCGGGCGATACTAGTCGCCTTGGATTCTGACAGGGGGTTCAGGCGGGCGGCGGCCGGCTCTTGCCGAGTCGCGGGCCGCGGCCTCCGCTTATTGTCTTTGGCAGTTTCGTAAGGTCGTCGGGGTCGTAGAAAGCCATCGGGCTCGAACGTCGCCCGTGGGCCGGCCAGCGCGCCCGAAACGTCTTGAAGGCCACGCAAGTGGCCTTCTTTTTTTTGGCCGTAGCCCGGCGGGCGGCGGCTTGCACTTTGCCTTCGGCCGCCAAGGCAACCTATAATGGCAGCGCGGCCGGTTTCACCAGATCCACCACGCCCACGGAGACGTTCACCGATGAAACTGGGACTTAGCTGTACGCTCGTCGTCTTGTTGGCTTGGAGCTCACGGTCGGTGGCCGCGGAGCACCGGGTCGAGCGGCTCGAGTCGCCTCCTCCGGAGGGAATCGCACCGGCCATCGCCGAGCAGCTTGCCTCGACCGGCTTCAAGGTGCTGCGGGGAGAGAATCGGACCGTTTGCGAGATCTGGCCGGCCAAGCAGTGGCCGGTCAAGGCCGACTTCAGTCCGTCCGGCACGGTGCTGTACCCGTTCGAGATGGGGCAGTTGATGGGCGCCATCCGCTATCCACGCAAGGGCGAGGACTTCCGGGGACAGGAAATCGCCTCCGGCGTCTACATCTTGCGGTACGCTCAGCAGCCGGTCGACGGCAACCACGTCGGCACCTCGGACACCCGCGATTTTTTGCTCCTGCTGCCGGCCGAACACGATACCAGCCCGGCGCCCGTGGCCAAGGACGAGCTGTTCGAGTTGAGCGCCAAAGCGGCCGGCACCACGCATCCGGCCATGCTGAGCCTGTTGGCGGCTGGGGAGGGCGAGTCGCTGCCGGCCATGACCCACAACATGGCTCGCGACTTGTGGAGCCTGCGATTCGCCAACCAGACCGACGCCGAAGGCCAAGAGAGCAAGTTGGTGATCGAGCTGGTGGTCGTGGGCACCGCACCCGAATAGAACGACCCTACCGATGCATCGGTCCTTCACCGGTTTGGCACTGTTGATCCTTGGGTGCGGCCTGGCGATGGCAGCGGAGCCCGCCGGCGCCCCTTCCGACGCGCCAACAGCGCGGGCGACCGAACCGCGAGCCGCGTCCGGCTCAAAGAGCACGTCTTCCAAGGGTAAGGCGAAGTACAGCACCGAATCGATCCGCGGGCGAGTCGTCTGGTTGGCCGACGCCCTGCGCGAGCGCTTCGGGGTTGCAACCGACGCCGACGCCCAGAAAGCGGCCGTCGCGCTTGAGACCCCCGAAGGGGAACTCCACCCGATCGTCAAGGATTTCCGCGGGCGAGGCTTTCACCTCGATCCACAACTGCACGAGCTGGACCTGGAGTTGCTGGTTCGCCGCTACCACGGTTCGCCCATGGTCCAGGTGGTCCGGGTCTATTCGTTGAAGCCCGACGGTAAATACGAGCTCGACTACTGGTGCGACATCTGCTCGATCCCGATGTACGAGCTCAAGGAGTGCGAGTGCTGCCAGGGACCGATCCACCTTCGCGAGCGTCCCGTTGACGCCGACAAGAATTCAGATCACGATGGGCCGGATCATGGTGGGTCGCCACCCGGCTCAGCGAGCGACGGCCCTTGAGTCGGCCCCTTGAAAGCACTTGTGCAAAGGACAATCAACAGATGCGACCGGCCCAAACCGTCCCAGTGCCCGAGATCGGCCTGGTCGGAGACCTGACCGACAACGAGTGCGACCTGACCGAGCGGCTGCTCGACGTCCCGGCCGGCGGCCAATGCATCTTTTACATCGACTCGCCCGGCGGCAGCCCGTATACGGGCATGTCGTTGATGTCGCTGGTGCTGCTCCGCGGCCTGCGGGCGACGGGCGTGGTCACCGGCGAATGTTCGTCGGCTGCTCTCTGGCTGCTGGGCGCCTGCGCGCGCCGCATTGTCACGCCCTGCAGCGTGCTGTTGTTTCACCCCATGAAGTGGCAGAGCGAGGAGCACGTCCGGCTGGCCGAGGCCGCCGAGTGGGCCCGCCATTTCGGCCAGCTCGAAACGCAGATGGACGAGCTGCTGGCCCGTCTCTTCGGCATCCCCTTCGACCGGATGGCCCGCTGGATGGAGCCCGGGCGATATGTTTCAGGCCGCGAGCTGGCCGAGGCCGGCCTTGCCGAGCTGGTCGAGCTCAAGCCGTTGGAGCTGTTTTCTCACAACGGCGCCCCCCGCCCCCGCCGCCGCGAGACGGAGCGAAGGGGCGATCGGGTGAAGGGGAGAAGGGGCGTGACGAAGACCCGCTTGGCCGATGGCTGATCGCCGAAAAGCTGACGGCCCGTCCGCCGTTCGCTCGGCAGCCTCCAGCACCCTTCTGCCTTCATCCTTCTGCCTTCTGCCTTTCCCCTCATCCTCCGCCGCGGTACCCGTCGTGGCAGGTGTTGCACGCCTGGTTCAGCCGACCGGCGGCGGCCTGGGCTCGCGGGAAGCTGTCGGCCTGGACGGCCTCCACAATTTCACGGGCCTGCTGCTCCAGCTCGCGGGCATACTCCAGGTACGTCTCGTCGTCGCCATACTCGAAGCTGGGGTCCTGGATCACCCGCGCGATCACGGCCACCAGCTCGGCCTCTTTCACGAGCTGGGCCCGGTTCCTGGAAAACTCGCCCCGGTCCGCCGTCCAGGCCTTGAGGGGCTGGCTGTACCCCTCGGCTCCCATCCGCGCCATCAGCGGCGGGCGGTTCACCACGTCGGCCCATTTGGCTTCGGCGTCGGCCTTGGGAAGCTCGATCTTGCCGCCGGTGACCAGCTCGGCCAGATCATCGCTTCGCAGCTTGGCCTCTTTGTACGAGTTGTCGGTCCCCACTTTGCAGTTGGCCGCCGCCCGCGCATACAAGGTTCGCAGCCCCGGGGCGTCTTTCTTCCAGCGCACGTCGCCGTCGTACTGGGCGATCACGCCGAAGAGCATGGCCGCCACGCTGTAGTGCTGCCGGGCCTGCTTGTTGCCGCCCCCCTTGAACCCGCTGGGCGAGCGGGTCACCTCGGCCGAGCCGGCCACCAGGCCCTTGATCGCGTCCTCGATCGTGGTCGCCGAGACCAACTTCGACCAGCCAAACGCGTTCGCGGCGGCCGTATCGGCAGCGGTGGCATCGGAGGGATCGCTTATCACGGAGGCGGTCTCAGGGGACGACGTGGTCAAACCTGGTCCCCCTGGCCCAAGTTTTTCACGGGCATCGGCAAAGAACAGCTCCAGGACCGACTCGTCCCACTTTGGCGGCGGGGCGGTTGGAAATCTTCCTTTTCTGCCGGCTGGCCCGCGCTCTGGCGGCGGGGCTTGCTTCCCACGTGGGGCCTTCGACCTGGCCGCCTTTGTCGCCGGTTGGCCTTCGTCGGCCGCGCCAGGCAGGATGCCTGCCGAGAAAAACCAGATTCCCGCCAGCAGCAGCAAACTCCAGGTTATTCTGTGCATCGTCCGCTCTTTCCCTTCGCTCCTCGGCTCGAACCGGGCTAACTCATTTCTACCTTGAGACTCCCGCCGCTGTCGAGCGCCGTGTCACAGCTCGCCGGGGTTCGTGGTCCGCTCGCACTGGGCTTGTTGAAGGTGGCTGGTCTGGTTCAGCGTCAGCAACTTGACGTCGCTCGACCAGCTCAGAACGCTGATCGAGGCGTTGTACAGCGAGAAAGGATTCAACTCCGCAGGTATTTGCAACAAGACCTTGAACGCGGCCGCCAACAGCCCGCCGTGCGCGACAACCGCCGCCCGCCCGTGGCCGGCCTCGCGGATGGCGGCGAAGGCCTGCTCGGCCCGCCGCATCAGGTCGCGCCGCGATTCGCCCTGCGGAATGCGAAAGTCGGGATCCTGCGAGGCCCAACGAGCCGCCTCCTTCGGATGACGCTGGCTCAGCTCCGACCGCAGCAGTCCCTGGAAGATGCCGACGTGGATCTCCATCAGCCGCTCGTCGGCGATCACCGGCAGCTTCAAGGTCTCGGCCAGCGGCAGCGCCGTCTGGTAGGCCCGCGCCAGCGGGCTGGAATAGAC
>JBBDNX010000319.1:0-4788 GCA_040877345.1 Pirellulales bacterium | reverse complement strand
CGGCCCCCCCCCCCCCCTCGACTCGGGCGAGGTGCTCATCTGGCGCCCCAAAAACGGCGAGCCTCCGTGCGCCATGCGCATCGTTGCCGGGCGGACCGAGCGGCGCAGGCATGTACGCAAGTATGCCGAGGGGGACCTGGGCGAAGATCGCAGCTTCTACTTCCGCGGGCCCAACGGGCAGCTCAAGCTGCGGGCCCAGAACCTCATGCTCTTCGTGCAGATGGCCGAGGGCGTCGACGATGCCACCTGGATGCACCACCTGCGGCAAGGCGAGTATTCAGACTGGTTTCGACAGAGAATCAAGGACCCGGCCATGGCCGACGAGGCGCAGGAAATCGAGCGCCAGCCAGACATCACCGCCGAAGAAAGCCGGGCCAAGATCAAGGAGCTGGTCGAGCGGCTCTACACCTTGCCGGCCTCCGCCTCCGGGCGCGGCGGCAAAGCTTGAGCGCCGCCGCCGGTCCAATTGCCCCGTTCAAGGCGCCGCCTCAATCGAGGCCCGCATCGAGCCGTTCGAGCTGTCGATCTGCTCCCCCTTGAAGGCGTGGATCTGGTCGCGCTTCAGCTCAGCGTGCTCCAGCGTCGTCGTCAGCACCACCGCCTTGCCCCGCGAGTCCACCTCCTGCGCGATTTGAAAGCCCTTCTCCGGTGGATGCCCGAACAATTGGCGGAGCATCTCCATCACGTAGCGAATCGTGTGCTGGTCGTCATCCCAAAGGATCACGTGGTATCGCGGCTGCCGTTTGCGCTTCGTCGCGCGCCGGCGGCGACGCCGGACACGCACGACCGGTTCTTCCGCTGGGGCTGGATCGGACACGGCGTTTCCTGTTTTTGCCTGCAACCTCATTGGCCCGCTCTGCCGGCGGCCATTATAGTATAGCCTGGAGGCCCGGCCAACACGCCGCGACGAGACCACCCAACGTGATGAACCAAATCGAGCAGTACCTGGACGACCACGCCGCCGACTTTGAAAACGATCTGTTCGAGCTGCTGCGGATCCCCAGCGTCAGCGCCGACAGCCGCCACCGCGACGACGTCCGCCGCGCCGCCGACTGGGTCGCGGGCCAATTCCGCGGCTTGGGCCTCACCACCGAGGTGTTCGAGACCGCCGGCCACCCGATCGTGTACGCCGAGTCGCTCTCGGCCCCCCAGGCGCCGACCGTTTTGGTCTACGGGCACTACGACGTTCAGCCCCCCGACCCGCTCGACGAATGGCACTCCCCCCCCTTCGAGCCGACCCGCCGCGGCGGCAACGTCTACGCCCGCGGCGCCACCGACGACAAGGGGCAGATGCTCACCCACGTCAAGAGCGCCCAGGCCTGGATTCACGCCGCCGGCCGCCTGCCCGTCAACCTCAAGTACCTGATCGAAGGCGAAGAGGAAGTCGGCAGCGAACATCTCGACCCGTTCATTGCCGCAAACCGCGAGCGGCTGGCTTGCGACGTGATTGTCATCAGCGATACCAGCCAGTTCGGTCCCGGACAGCCGGCGATCACCTACGGCCTCAAGGGCATCGCCTACTTCGAGCTGCGGCTCACCGGACCCAAGCAGGACCTGCACTCCGGCACGTTCGGCGGCGCCGTCGCCAATCCGGCGAACGCCCTGGTCCGCATTCTGGCGGCCCTGATCAACGAGCGCGGCCAGGTGCAGATCCCCGGCTTCTATGACGACGTCGCCGAGCTGACCGACGCCGAGCGCGAGCAGTTCGCCTCGCTCGGCTTCGACGAAGCGGAATTCATGGAGCAGATCGGCGTGAAGGCCGTGGCCGGCGAGCACGGCTATTCCACGCTCGAGCGGCGCTGGGCCAGGCCCACCTACGACATCAACGGGATATGGGGCGGCTATCAAGGCGAAGGCTCGAAGACCGTGCTGCCGGCCCGCGCCGGGGCCAAGTTCAGCTTTCGCCTGGTCCCCAACCAGGATCCGGCCAAGATCCGCCGCTCGCTGAAAGCCATGCTCCAGCGGCTCTGCCCGCCGGGCATCGAACGCGAGCTGATCGGTTATCACTCCGCGCCGGGCATCGTGGTCCCCTTGGATAGCCCTTACATGGCGGCGGCCGCCGAGGCCGTCGAGCTCGGCTTTGGCCGTGCTCCGGTCTTCATCCGCGAGGGGGGCTCGATCCCGGTCGTTTCGACCTTTCGCGAACAACTGGGGGTCGATACGTTGCTGTTGGGCTGGGGCCTGAACGACGACAACACCCACAGCCCCAACGAAAAGTTCAACCTGGCCGACTTCCAGCGAGGAATCAAGGCCAGCGCCCACCTCTGGCAGCAGTTGAGCCAGGTGAAAAAAACCCGATAGCGGCCAGGGCTGATAGCCCCCACCGCAGGTAGCCGTCGCCTCAGGTCGTCCGCGAACATGCTCGATCGCAAGTTCATCATCGAAAACGCTCAGCTCGTCAGCGAAAACTGCGCTCGCCGAGGGTCGCGGGCCGACGTCGGCCGCTTTGTCGAGCTGGATGCTCTCCGCCGGCAGAAGCAGGCCGAAGTCGACCAGTTGAACCAGCAGGCCAACGAGCTGGCCCGCTCCATCGGCAAAGCGCCCGACGCCGCCGAGCGCGAGGCGCGCAAAGGCCTGGGGCGGCAACTGCGCGAAAAAACCGCGGCCGTCCAGGCCCAGCTCGATGCCCTCTTGTCCGAGATGGACGCCATCCAGCGGGCAATTCCCAACCTCTCGCATCCCGATGCCCCGATCGGCGCCGACGACCGGTCCAACGTCCAACGCCGCCAAGGCCGCACCCCCTTGCCAAGCTTCGATTTCAAGCCCCTCGACCACGTCGAGCTGGGCGAGCGGCTGGACCTCCTCGATTTCGAGGGCGGAGCGAAGGTGACCGGCCACGGCTTCTATTTTCTGAAGAACGAGGCCGTCCTGCTGGAGCTGGCCTTGCAGCGCTACGCGCTCGACGCGCTGATCGCCCAAAACTTCACCCCCACCATCACGCCCGACCTGGCCCGCAACGAGGTCTTGCAGGGCACGGGCTACATCCCGCGCGGGCCCGAAACCCAGATCTACAGCATCGCCGACACCGACCTCAGCCTGATCGCCACGGCCGAGATCACGCTGGGCGGATTGCTCGCCGAGCGGATCCTGGCGGCCGAAGACCTGACCGTCAAGCTCTGTGGCATCAGCCACTGCTACCGCACCGAGGCGGGCGCCCATGGCCGCGCCACGCGCGGCCTGTACCGCGTCCACCAGTTCACCAAAGTTGAGATGTTCGCCTTCACCGCCCCCGATGCCAGCGATGCCATGCTCGATTATTTCTGCGACCTGGAGTGCCGATTGTTCGACGGCCTCGAAATACCCTACCGGGTCGTCGATACCGCCACCGGCGACCTGGGCGGCCCCGCCTATCGCAAGTTCGACCTCGAGGCCTGGATGCCGGGCCGCGGCGAGGCGGGTGAATATGGCGAAGTGACCAGCACCTCGAACTGCACCGACTACCAGGCCCGCCGGCTGGGCATTCGTTTTCGCCAGAAAGGTGAAAAGGGAACCACGTTCGTCCACACGCTCAACGGCACGGCCATCGCCGTCAGCCGCGCCTTGATCGCCATTCTCGAGAACTATCAGCAGCCGGACGGCTCCGTCCGCGTGCCCCGCGTCCTGCAACCCTTGGTCGGCAAAGAATCCATCCCGCCAAAAAAGTAGCCCGATTCAGGTGGTTCGTAGTGACCCCATTTATGGGGTCCTCTTCGTTCTTCTTTCCCCTTGTCGCCTTGTCGATTCCTCCTTCCCTTCCTCCTTCTGCCTTCAGCCTTCAGCCTTCCCCCTTCCCCATGATCGCCGCCGCCTCATCGCACAGCCGCCGGGCTTCGGCCGCCGTGCCGGCTTCGGCAATCACCCGCACGATCGGCTCGGTGTTGCTGGCCCGGACCAGCAGCCACTTGCCCGGCCAGTCGAGCCGCAGGCCGTCCAAGCGGTCGGCCTCGGCATCGCTGAAATGACGCTCCAGGGCGGCCAGCGCCCCGGTTACCTTGTCGGCCGGCAGGGTGATCTTGGTCTTTACGATCTCGTAGCGGGGCAGCTCGGCCGCCAGGCTGCTCAACGGCAGGCCGCGGGCCGCCATGACGTCCAGCACCAGCGCCATCCCCACGAAAGCGTCGCGGACGTACCCGACGCGGGGATCGATCACGCCGCCGTTGCCTTCACCCCCCAGCACGGCGTCGTAGCTTTCCATGGCCTCGACCACGTTGGCTTCCCCCACGGCCGTACGGAAAAACGGCACCTTGTACCGCTGCGCAAGATCCTCCGTCATGCGGCTGCTCGAGCAGTTCGTAACGACCGGCCCAGGCTCGTTTCGCAGCACGTGGTCCGCGCACAAGGCCAGCGTGTACTCCTCTCCCAGGTAGTTTCCCTGCTCGTCGACGATGGCCAGCCGGTCCGCATCGGGGTCCTGGCAGAAGCCCGCGTCGGCCCCGGCCGAAGCGACCTGCGCAAGCACCCCAGAAAGGTTCTCGGCGGTCGGCTCGGGAACATGGTCGAACCGGCCATCGGCAGTCTGGCCCAGTATCGTCACCTGGCAGCCCAGCTCCGCCAGCAAGTGCTGACCCAACAGGCCGCCAGCGCCGTGATTCGAATCGAGCAGCACGCGGAACCGCCGTTTTCTGATCCGCTCGGCATCGACGATCGAAAGCACCAGCCGGGCATGCTCGGCGATCGAGTCCACCTGCGGGAGCAGAGAGCCGATCCGGTCGTGCGCCGCCCACGCGATGGTGCCGGAGCGGAACCGTTCGACCACTCGTCGCCCGGCCGCGGCCGACAGCACCCGTCCCTCGGCCGAAAACAGCTTCA